>DASZPI010000149.1:0-6186 GCA_035550355.1 Pirellulales bacterium | reverse complement strand
TCGTTTATCGCGCGTGCGTTGCCCGACGTGTCATCGACGCGAACCGCACACGCCGTGTGCATGTACACGATGAGTCCCGACGAACACTTTATCGTCGACCATCACCCACGCGACGAAAGAATCTGCTTCGCCGCCGGCCTGTCAGGACACGGTTTCAAGTTCGCGCCGGTGCTGGGCGAGGTGCTGGCCGATCTGGCGCTTGCGGGGCAGACAAAGCTGCCGATCGCGTTTCTCTCGTGCCGCCGACCGGCACTCACGTCCGGCTAGCTGGTCTGCACGCCGTACGCGCCCACACCGGCGCCTTTGGTGGCATTTCCCGTCGCCACGGCTTATCCTGCGGGTTGTCCACGCAGTCGCTGTTTCTCGCCCCCCTGCCCTGCCCCGTTCCGAAGACCCGTATGCGCGCTACCCCGCTTTTGCTGTCAGTTCGCTGTTGCCTCCTGGCAGGTCTGTACGTTGCTGCCGTGGCGGCGACGACCGCGGCCGATGACCGGCTATCGGTGCTCTTCCTGGGCGACCAGGGGCACCATCGCCCGGCCGCGATGCACGAGCTGGCCGCGCAGGCGCTCGGCAAAGAGGCAATCGACCTCACGTATACCGGCGACGTCGCGACATTGACGGCCGAAAGGTTGGCCAAGTACGACGCGCTTTTGATCTTTCGCGACAGCGGCGATCTGCCGGCTGAAAACGAGGCAGCGCTATTATCTTTCGTAGAAGCTGGCAAAGGACTGGTCGCCGTACACTGCGCGTCGCATTGCTTTCGCAACAGCACGAAATACACGGCGCTGGTCGGTGGGCGTTTTTCGCATCACGACTCGGGCACATTCCGCGCGAAGATCGTCGACGCCCAGCATCCGGCCCTGCGCGGCGTTGAAAGTTTCGAAAGCTGGGACGAAACCTACGTCCACAACGAATTGACCGATGATCGCCGCCTGCTGATGGTGCGCGAGCAGGAGGGCGGCTACGAGCCCTACACCTGGGCGCGCGAGCAAGGTCAGGGACGCGTTTATTACACGGCGCTCGGTCATGACGAGCGCACCTGGCGCAACCCAGCGTTTGCCAAACTGCTGGCAGCGGCGCTGCGCTGGACCGCGGGCCGCGTGAAAGACGACCTTCCTCCGGTGGAATACGTCGACGCGGGCGACGGATTACCAAACTACATCGCCGGCAAGAAATGGGGGACCGAAGGAGACCGTCTCAAACGGATGCCGAGGCCGCTGGCCCCCTCCGAATCGCTGCGGCAGATGCACACGCCCGAGGGTTTCGACGTCGAGCTGTTCGCGGCCGAACCCGACATCGCCAAACCGATCGCCATGTCGTTCGACGAGCGTGGTCGGTTGTGGGTGATCGAGAGCGTCGATTACCCGAACACTCTGCGGGACGATCCGCACGAGAACGGCGAAGATCGGATCAAAATCTGCGAAGACACCGACGGTGACGGTCGGGCTGACAAGTTCACAATCTTCGCCGATCGGCTGAATGTTCCGACGAGCGTGCTGCCCGTGCGCAACGGAGCGATCGTGGCCGTGGCGCCGCACCTGGTCTATCTCGAGGACACCGACCAGGACGGAAAAGCCGACCGGCGCACCATTCTCTTCACGGGCTTCGGCCGCCGCGACACGCATGCCGTGACGTCGAACTTGCACTATGGGCTGGACAACTGGATCTACGCGGCGGTCGGCTATAGCGGCGGAACGGTAAAAACGGGCGACATCGCGCACAGCTTCAAGCAGGGCATCTATCGCTTCCGCCCTGACGGCAGCGCCTTCGAGGTCCTTACTTCGACCAGCAACAACACCTGGGGCTTGGGCTTGTCGGAAAGCGGCGAAATCTTTGCATCGACCGCGAACAACGAGCATTCCGTGTTTCTCGCCATACCGAACCGGTATTTCGAGATGGTGCGCGGCTGGCACGGAGCTGGTAGCGCCGGAATCGAAGATCACAAGCATTACGATCCGATCGCGGCCGACGTGCGACAGATGGATTGGCACGGCGCTTTCACGGCAGCGACCGGGCACGAGCTGTACACGGCGCGAGCTTTCCCACGCGAGTACTGGAATCGTGCGGCGCTCGTTTGCGAGCCGACCGGGCACCTGGTGCATCTCGATTGGCTCGTCCCGCGAGGAAGCAGCTACGTCGCCCGCGATGGCTATAACCTGCTGGCGAGCACCGACCCGTGGAGCGCGCCCATCGCCGCGCAAGTCGGACCAGACGGGGCCGTATGGGTGTTGGATTGGTACAACTACGTGGTCCAGCACAATCCGACGCCGCAAGGTTTTGAAACCGGTCCCGGCAACGCTTACGAGACGCCGCTACGCGATCGAACGCATGGCCGGGTCTATCGCGTTGTGGCGCGCGACGCTAGCGCTAGCGCGGCGCCGCATCTGGATCGCAATGATCCGACTCAACTCGTGGCCGCGCTGGGGCACGACAACTTGTTCTGGCGTTTGCAAGCGCAACGATTGCTGGTCGAGCGTGGCCTGGCCGACGTCGTGCCGCAACTGGTGAACCTGGTCGGCGCCGCCGAACAAGCGCCGGCAGTTCTACACGCCCTGTGGACGCTAGCCGAATTGCGCGACGGCGGCGCCATCGCCCGGGAGCCGGATCCGTTCTCGCAGCTAGGGCTGATCGCTTTGAAGAGCGCCGACGCGGCGGTGCGCCGCGCGGCGGTGAAGTTGTTGCCGCGCACTAGCGATTCGGCGGCCGCGCTGCTTACCGCTGGTTGTCTGAAAGATTCCAGCCCGGGCGTACGCCTCGACGCTCTCTTGGCACTGAGCGAGATGCCGGCCTCGGCCGCGACGGCGGGCGCACTCGTCGAATTCCTGTCGTCGCCTGACGTAGCTCAGGATCGCTGGCTGCCGCTGGCGGCAACCTGCGCCGCGGCGCGTAACGACGCACCGTTTCTCGACGCGATTGCAACGTTTAACGGAGCGCCGCCGGCGCCCTTGCTAACCGCCGCGCGCGTCGTCGCTGAACACTTTGCGCGTGGCAAGCCGGGAGATGCCGTCGCGCCGCTCCTGGCTCGTTTGCCGGAGGCCGACGTCGCGATCAGTACGGCGCTGATTGGCGGCCTGGCGGCCGGATGGCCCGAGGGCGCACCGCCGACGATCGGCAAACCGCTGGAAGAAGCGCTGGCGGCCACGTTGCGCGCGCTCCCTGGCTCGGCCGGCTTGCCCGTCATCACGCTTGCGAATCGCTGGGGCGCTGGCGATAGCCTGGCCGCGGTGGCGGACGAAATGAAAACGGCTCTGTTGCGCGAAGCGGCCGATGCTGCGCTCGCTGACGAAGCGCGCCGGCAAGCCGTGGTCGGGCTGCTGGCTCTCGATCCGGCAGCCAAGAACGCCGCGCAGATCATCGCCCTCATCACGCCACGCACGAGCCCTGAGCTGGCGGCAGACCTTCTCGACGCTCTTGGGCAATCGACCGCGGCCGAGGTAGGGGCCACGATCACGGCCGGCTGGTCGCAATACACGCCTGCCACGCAAGCCAAGGCGGCGGCCGTTTTGCTGCGCCGGTCCGAGTGGACCAAGGCGCTACTCGACGGCATCGAGAATGAATCGGTCGCGCTTGCCAACTTGTCGGTCGAAACCGAGCAGCGCTTGGCGCAACACCCTGACAGCAATTTGCGCGAGCGAGCGGCGAAACTGCTCGCGGGCCGTGGGCGGCTCGCAGATCCCGACCGGCAGAAAGTCTTTGACGCGTTGCGCCCGCTCGCCGATCGCCGCGGCGATGCCGTGGCCGGCAAAGTCGTGTTCGAAAAGAATTGTGCGAAGTGTCATCGTCACAGCGGCGAAGGCGGAAACGTCGGCCCCGACCTGACCGGCATGGCGGCCCGCAAGCGTGCCGATATCTTGTCCGATGTGTTGGATCCGAATCGGTCGGTAGAAGGGAACTTTCAGCAATACACGGTGACCACGACCGACGGGCGAATTCTCTCGGGCCTGTTGGCCGCCGAGACGCGCACCACGATCGAACTGGTCGATGCCGAGGCCCGCAAGCAAATCATCTTGCGCGAGGACATCGACGAGCTCGC
Organism: Pirellulales bacterium; assembly: GCA_035550355.1. Classification (GTDB taxonomy): domain Bacteria; phylum Planctomycetota; class Planctomycetia; order Pirellulales; family PNKZ01; genus DATAXP01. The sequence continues at coordinate 2,153 of DASZPI010000149.1, read as the reverse complement.
CGGCTCGAAGCGATCGCTCATGCCCGAGGGTTTCGAGAAGCTGCCGGCGGATGAGCTCGTCAATCTGTTGGAGTTCCTGGCCGCGCGCGGGCGTTATTTTCCGCTGCCGCTCGACAAAGCGGCGACGGCCGTCAGCACGATCGGCATGTTCTACGACCACGCGGCGACGGCCGAGCGATTGATTTTTGCCGATTGGAAACCGCGCACGTTGTGTGGCGTGCCGTTTTATCCGATTGACCCTCGGGATGACCGGGTGCCAAACGTCGTGCTGCTGTACGGCCCGCAGGGCGCGTTTCCTCCGCAGATGCCGAAGTCGGTCAGCGTGCCGTGCAACGCCACGGTGAAGGCGATTCATTTATTGAGCGGCGTAAGCGGGTGGGGGTATCCGCTGGGGATGAAAGGATCGCTGACGATGACGGTGCGGCTGGTGTACGCCGATGGAGAGAGTGAGGATCATCCTCTTTTGAACGGCGAGCACTTTGCCGATTACATTCGCCGCGTGGATGTGCCCGGCTCGAAATTCGCGGCCCACCTGCGCGATCAACAGATTCGCGTCATCACGATCGAGCCGGCTCGGCACAGCGCAATCGATCATGTGGAACTGATCAAGGGGGACGACGCCACAGCGCCCGTCGTCATGGCCATGACAGCCGAAACCGGAGAATGATCTCAAACGCCGCCAAGCGACTCGTGCCGCGCATCAGCCAGCCGCTTGGATCGGTGGCGCCGGGCACTTGAGTCGGAACAGGCCGAAAATCTCTTCCTGCGACATGCCGAGCCGCGGCGTGGCGGCGTCAGAGAAAATGGTATCGAACAGCTCGCGCTTGTCGCGCAACACCTGATCGATGCGTTCTTCGATCGTGCTGGCGGTGAGAAAGCGCGTTACGATCACCGGCCCGGCCGCGCCGATGCGATGCGCACGATTGATGGCCTGGTCCTCGACGGCCGGATTCCACCAGCGATCGAAGAGAAAGACATAACCGGCGAACTGTAGATTCAGCCCCACCCCCCCTGCCCCGTAGCTCATCAGCAGCACGTGGCGGCGGCGGTTCTCGCGAAACTCTGCGAGAATATCGTCGCGCTGCGCCGCCGGGATTCCACCGTGATACTCCAGCGGCTTGAAGCGCCCGAGCCGGTCCTTCAGAGTCTTGAGCGTGTCGACCCACTGGCTGAAGACGAGCGCCTTTTGTCCGCTGGCGGCAACCTCGGACAGATCGGCGGAAAGCCGTTCGAGTTTCGCGCTGGCGCCGGTGGCGCGATCGAAATTGCAGATCTGTTTCAGCCGTAGCACCAGCTCGAAAACATGGTGAATCGTGGCGGCGTCCCCCATCTCGGTCAGACGCAAGACCCCTTCCTCTTCGGCCAAACGGTACGACTCGCGCTGCTCGGGCGTCAGTTGCAATTGCGGATCGCGGAACAGCTTCGGAGGCATGTCCGTCAGGACTTCCTCCTTGGTGCGCCGCAGGATGTAATCGCCGGCCAGGCGGCCCATGCGCCGCGGCTTCATCCCAGGGTTCAAATGGCCCGGGCGAAGAAAATCGAAGATGCCGACTAAGTCCTCAGGGCTGTTCTCGACCGGCGTGCCGGTGAGCGCCCAACTGCGCGAGCGCGACACGGCACGAACGATTTGCGCCGTGGTGCCCGAGCGGTTCTTGATCCGCTGCGACTCATCGAGCACGACCAGGTCGAAGTGCAAGGCCGGATCGTTCACGATGTCGCCATCGCGCCGCAGAATCTCGTAGTTGGCCACGACCACCGGCGCGTCCGTCTGTTGCCACTGCCAGCGCCGCTTGGCGCGGTCACCTTCGATCACGAGCACCGGTAGCTCGGGTGCCCAGAAGCTGAACTCGCGCTGCCAGTTGGTCACCAGCGGCTTGGGACAAACGAAGAGCACGTGCCGCACTTCGCGCGTATGGACCAGCAATCGCACGGCCGTGATGGCCTGCATCGTTTTTCCCAGGCCCATTTCGTCAGCCAAGAGCGCCGCCTGACGAGGATAGAGGAAAGCCACGCCCTGCATCTGAAACGGAAACGGCTGCGCGGGAAACTCGAGGCTCGATCGATTCAAGAGCAGCTCCAGCGGCGGCTCCAGGAGCATCGAGAGCCGATCGCTCAATCCCACAACGTCCTCGGGCGGAGCGACGCGCGTGTAG
>DASZPI010000148.1:0-1732 GCA_035550355.1 Pirellulales bacterium | reverse complement strand
CCGAGCGTGCGATGAACGTTACGCGCCAGCCGCGGCCGCTGCCGCCACCCACCGCCGCCGACGAATCGAAAGACGCCATCTCCGACCTGAACCGCGGTGTCTTGGTCCGCTATTGCGACGGCTTCGAGGCCGCCGTGCTGAACGTGGGCAACACTTCGAACCGTTGGAATTTCGCCTGCCAGGTTGCCGGCGAATCGCAGCCGCGCGCCACGGCGATGTTCAACGGTCCCTGGGGCAACCGCAACCTGTTCAAGGCGCTGTCGCACGCGATCCAAAGGTGTTTTATCGACAACCGCGAGCAATACCCGGTCGAACGAACGTTGCTGGCCACCGGCGCCATCGAAGCAGCCATGCAGTCGCAGGCCGCCGGCCGGCCGATCGACACGCCGCATTTACACATCACTTATCGGCCGGTCGATTTTAGCGCGCTGCGCGAAAACGGCAAAAGCTGGCAGATACTCACGGCCGACACACCGCAACCGACCGACTTCGTGCCAGGCGATGTGTTGCGCTAATCCAGTGTCGATAGCGTTGGCAAAGTTCCAATGCCGCATCGCTCCAGAGTGGAAGCTGGAACTCAAAGCCCGATTCGAGCAAGCGCCTCGGCACCACGCGCCGACTTTTTAGCACCAGCTCGCTTTCGCTGCGCATCAACCACGTGGCAATTTCGAGCAACGGCCTCGACGCTGCCATGCCGAAGCGAATGCCCCAGGCGTGACGCAAGGCGCGCATGAACTCGGCGTTCGGCACGGGATGCGGTGACGCCAGGTTGAACACTCCTGCGAGATCGTCCCGTGCGATTAACCACTCAACGGCGCGAACGAAATCGAATTCGTGAATCCAGGACATGTATTGTCGACCGTCTCCAATGGTCCCACCCAAGCCGACCCGCACCAGTTGCAGCAGCGCGTCGAATACTCCGCCTCGATCGGGGCTCATCGTCATCGCCGACCGCAACAGGACCTTCCGCGTTGCCGCTAGGGCCGCTTCGTTGAAGGCCTCTTCCCAGGCGCGTGCCACATCGATGCTGAATCTCCAGCTTGACGGCGCGTTGGACTCCGCACCGCCCAGCATGCCGCTCAGTTCGTCGTTCGGTGCGTCATAGCGGTGCGCATAGATCGTTGCCGTACTTGCTTGCAGCCACACGCGTGGCGGATCGCTGGTTTGCGCGATCGCCCGACCGACGACACGGGTCGAGAGAATCCGCGAATCGAGAATCTCTCGTCGGTGGCGGCGGGTGTAGCGGCAATTCACGCTGCGGCCTGCCAGATTAACGACCGCGTCGGCTCCCTCGAATTCCCGTTGCCATGTTCCGAGTGTCGCTCCGTCCCACGGCACGACTCGCCACGCTGCCGGCCGAGGCAGGCGGCTGAGTACTACCACCTCGTGTCCTTGTTCGACAAACGCCCGCGCGAGCAGCGTGCCCACCTGACCACTGCCGCCTGGAATAATCAGTTTCATGCTCTGGCTCCCGCACAACGGAAATCTCCGGTATCAGAACCGTACTCGGCGTCAGCGATTAACGCCTCAAGCTCGGAAGGCCCGTTACGGCTGGCCTACTATTGCCTTCGACAATCGCTCGCCAACTTGCTTGAATGCCCACCAGTCGATGGGTGGTGGAGCAGGTTGAAGACAGGCCCGACAACAATGGTCGTCGAGACGGTGAGTGATGTAATCGCGTGGGCCGACCCGGTCTTGGGGTTCGCACCACGCACACTCTTCGGTCACTGGC
>DASZPI010000147.1:0-1804 GCA_035550355.1 Pirellulales bacterium | reverse complement strand
TGCAAGGCGCTATACAAGCCCGCCGCAAAGCCGGCCGCATTGTCCGGTAGCTCGCGCACGATGGTTGTCGACGACGTCGGCCGCCGCGACCGACGTCCAATCCAGCCGACACGCAAACCTTGCGAAATCAATGCGCCGATGCGATCGGATGCCTCGCCTTCGATACATTCCAGCGGAACGCTCGGCGCATAATGCCGCGGCATGAGGCCGGGCGAACGTGCTGGTTCGACCGTCCGCTCGGCGGAGCGTGTCGACAGCGGCATTGCAAGTGCGCTCTCCAGTTCCGCCAGCGTGACCAAGCCGGGGCGCAATAGCCGTGGCCTGTCTTGCGAAAGGTCGAGCACGGTCGATTCGAGCCCCCCGGCACAAGGTCCCGCGTCGAGCACCAGATCGACACGATCGGCCAAAGTACGAAGCACGTGCGCAGCGGTCGTCGGCGAAATACGGGTCGATCGGTTTGCGCTGGGCGCGGCAAGCGGCAATTTGGCCTCGCGCAACAACGCTTGCGCCACCGCATGACGCGGCATCCGCAAGGCGACGGTCGGTCCGCCGGCAGTGACGATCGCCGGCACCGTATCGCGCTTCGGCAGCACGATGGTCAGCGGCCCGGGCCAAAACCGCTCGACAAGCTTCATTGCCGTTGTCGGCCAGGTGGTGGTTAGCTGTCGCGCTTGGTCGACGGTCGCCACGTGGACGATGATCGGGTTGGCCACCGGTCGGCCTTTTGCTTCGTAGATTCGCGCGACGGCGTGAGGATCGAGCGCATTGGCACCGAGGCCGTACACCGTTTCGGTAGGAAACGCAACGAGGCGGCCCGCGCGCAACAACGCCGCGGCGCGCTCGATCGCCGCGGCGTCAGGATGTTGCGGATCGACTTGCGAAACGACGGTCGGCATGACGGCGAAGCCAGAATGCAGAGCAGGTCCGTTACATCTGCATTCTGACTTCGGCCTTGTGCAATTCCTACTACGAGCAACCCATGCTGTTGCCACAATTGTGGCACAGGTAGCAGTTGCCCGCTCGCACGGTGATCGCGCCGCAGTTATCGCACACCGGGGCATCAACCTGGAAGCTGGCGAACTGCTCGCCGCGTGTCGTTTGACCCGGCTTGAACTCGAACTTTGGCGCCACGCCCGCTCGCTCGAGCAGTGAGGGCTTCGCCTTGGCCTGACCGTTCGCAGCCGCGGGGGCGGCGCCGTTGGTGTGCTTTCCGTTGCTCGTAGCCAGCCCGCCTGCCTTCTTGGCGACGGGCGATCGCTCTGCTTCGCTGGTCTCCTCGGCCGCGGCGGCTGGCGTGGGCGCCGGTTCAGGCGCCATGCCGGTGCTCGCCTCGCGGTAGCCCGGCAGAAACTGGATGCCGAGCCAGCGGAAGATGTAATCCACAATGCTCTTGGCAATGCGAATGTCGGGGTTTTTCGTGTGGCCCATCGGCTCGAAGCGGGTGTGCGAGAACTTGCTCACGTACACCTCCAACGGCACGCCATACTGGAGACTCATCGACACCGCGGTGCCGAAGCAGTCCATCAAGCCGCCGATGGTGCTGCCTTCCTTGGCCATCGTGATGAAGACTTCGCCGGGGGAGCCGTCTTCGTAGAGGCCGACCGTGATGTAACCCTCGTGTCCGCCCACGTCGAACTTGTGGGTCAGGGCGTTGCGCGTGTCGGGCAGACGCCGGCGCAGGGGTCGTTCAACGATCCGCTCAACGATCTTTTCGATGATGCTGGTGTGCGCGGGAGCGGGAGAGAGGTTGTCGGAGGAAATTGCGGATTGCGGATTGCGGATTGCGGATTGGGAGGCAATCGAC
>DASZPI010000146.1:0-2693 GCA_035550355.1 Pirellulales bacterium | reverse complement strand
GGCCAGCGCGGATCGACGAACTTGCCATTCTCGCTGATCATTTCGCCGTCGCTGAATATCCGGCCGCCATGGCGAAGGTCGCAAACCATGTCCCAATGCAGGCCCGATTCGTTCTTGCCGCCGGTTTCGGGATACGCGGCGCCGAGCGCGGCGTGAAACGTGCCGCCGATTTTCTCGTCGAACAGCGTGTTGCGCGTGTACCGGGTGATCGAGTAGTTCGTGCCGATGGCAATTTCGCCCAGCACGCGTGCACCCGCGTCCTGGTCGAGCATCGCGATCAGGAATTCCTCGTTCTTCGTCGCCGACGCGTCGACGACTTTCCCCGCGCGGAATTGCAAGCGGATGCCGTGCACTTCACGGCCTCCGTGCACCGCGGGAAAACTGTAGCAAACGGTCCCTTCGGTCGCGTCCTCGATCGGGCCTGTGAAGACTTCGCCGTCGGGAAAGTTCTCGTGCCCATCGCAGTTGATCCACTTGCGGCCCGCAACGGCCAGCCGCAAATCGGTGCCTTGCGGCGTGACAAACCGAATTTCGCGCACGGTGTTCAGATGATCGACCACCCGTTGCTGCCCTACGCTGAGCTTCCGCCAGGCAGCGGCGGGATCGGCCTCGTGGAGCAGCCCGGCGCGAAACACAAATTCCTCGTACCCGGCGAGCGACATCTCCGCATCTTGCGCGGCCGAATGGCAGGGAAACTGCGCGCCCACCCAGCGCAGTTGCCCATCGGCAAACCGTTTGAGGAACGTGGCGAGATACTTCTTGCGCGCCTGGCTGACCAGCGCCTGCCGCGCCGGCGGAAAGCCGCTGAGCGCCTTGGTGTTGTCTTGGCCCCAAATGCCGATATTCACGTCCACGGTCTCGATGGCGAACTGCGCCAACGGATCTTCGTAGCGAAGCTGTTCGTCGCTGCCCAGCGCCAGCAGCAACTCGGCGCATTCATCCACCACCATGTTCACCAGCGGATGACCGCCGGCGCGAATCACCGCGGCGTACAACGCCACGAGCAACGGCCGAGCCGTGACTTGTCCGACCAGCCGCACACGGTCGCCCGGTTTCACGTCGGTCGAGTAGTTCACAAGCACGTCGGCCAGTTTTTCCAGTCGCGCGTCCATTTCCGAGTCCTGATGTTTGAAGTGTGCCCGCCGATTGCCGCCGATGGTTGCCGCTTTGCAACGTGCGATTGGTCTTGGCCTCGACCGCGGAATTTTGGTAGTACGCCAACCTGTCGCCTGTGGCCGTGATAGCTGGCAGCAATACGTTTTGCAAACCCAGCGCTGCGAGACGGGCGTCATTGTAGGCAGGGCCCACGCACCTGGCCGTGCAGGCGAGCGAGTCCTGTTTGCTTCCATGCTCCTATTGTTCCAATTCTGTTCGGCATGCGTGACGCACCCCCTCCAGCCCTGGTGGAACTCGTCGGCCGTTTGGGCCTCGCCAGTCCGGCGCAGGTGCTGGCCGTGCAGGGGCGCGTCCGTCGGCTAGCGCGCGGGCTGCCGCGGTTCGAGCAAGTCTGGGTCGACGCCTTAGCCCAGGCGCGCGTGCTGACGCCGTTTCAGGCGGGCGAAATCAACGCCGGACGCGCCGACACCCTGTCGGTCGGTCCCTACGTGCTAGCACAGCCGCTCGAGATGCTCGGCTGGAGTGTGGTGTACCGAGCGATCGACCCGTGCAAGGGGCTGGACGTGCGCCTGTGTGTCGCCAGCCCCGGCGCCGATGGCCGCGAGCTGCAGAACGACGACCGCACGCGGCAGTTGGCCGAGCTGGCACGAGCGGCCGATCGAATCGCATGCTCGTGGATCGAACCGATCGAGTCGTTCGGCTACTGCGGCGATCGCTTGTGGGCTGCCAGTGCTTACAGCGTCGGGCAATCGTCGGCCGAATGGATTGTGCATCACGGCCGCATGCCGCCAGCCGCCGTACACGAGATCGCGCGGCAAATGGCCGCGGGACTCGCAGCCTGCGAGATCGCCGGAGTTGTGCATGGCGATGTTGCGGCGCGGAACTTGTGGCTGAACCCGGAGGGACTGTCGCGACTTGTGGCCCCGGGATTGCGCGCGATTGTGCAGCCGGCCGAAAGCTACGCCCAATGCCATCGGCTGCCCGAAACGTACGATTACCTTGCTCCGGAACGGATCGCCGACGGGACGCCTCCGACCATCGCCAGCGACATTTATGCCTGCGGCGCGGTGTGGTGGCACCTGCTTGCAGGCCGGCCGCCAATTGCCGGCGCAACGGGACTGGCAAAGATGCAGGCAGCGGCCGCAGGCAAGATCCCCGAGATTGCCGAACTAGCGCCGGAAGCGCCCAGCGAGCTGCTCGAAGTACTCAAGGCGTGCCTGGCGCGCGACCCTCGGCGGCGTCCCGCAACCTTTGCCGAAATCAGCGCCCGGCTCGGTCCTCCGACCGCGGCCGGAGAGAAGATCGTTTCGCGATCGCTGGAACGCGCCGGCCAATGCCGTTTGCGGCTCGGGCAGGCCCCCGAGGCCCGCAGCGTGCGCAGCCGAGTTCGACGTGCCGGCGCCGTTGCGATCGGCTGCTTGCTGGTGGTCGTGGCCGGCACGTGGCCGCAATGGCAGGCGCGGCTGGCCCGTCGGTTTTCGGAGCTGCAGGCCACTCGTGTTGCGGCCACGACGAGCAAAGCAACGGCAGCACCCCAGCCGGCAGGCGCGCGCACTGCGGCCGCAGTGCCGAGTGTC
>DASZPI010000145.1:0-3778 GCA_035550355.1 Pirellulales bacterium | reverse complement strand
CGAGCGACTGATGAGTGCGAAGACCGAGTGTGAACTGCGATTTTAGCAATTCGCAACGTGCTTCGACGATCGCTGCGTCGGCAACCAGTCGCGCCTCGCGGAGTCGCAACATCTGCTCGGGCTCAGCCGATGCTTCGGCCGGCCGCATCGCCAGCGGCAAGAGCGCGGCAAGTTGCTCCGCGCAATCGTTCGCGGCTTGCAATTGCGCGGTCCAGCGACTCGTGTTCCAATAAGCCGCAATGGCCGCCGCTCGCTCGGTAAGCGACGCATGCGTCATGCATTCGTCGAGACTGATTGGCTTGCCAAGGGGCGGGTTCTCGGCACGATCCCAATGCAGGTTCGCCGCAAGTTCTTGCGCGCGGCGTGCCGCCGACAATGCTTCGAATCCGGCAAACAACGCCCCGCTGCCCGGGTTGGTGGATGCTGGTGGAGCTGCGTCACTCAGCGGCTTGCGCACTTCGACCGGACCGGGCCCTTGTGCCGGCTCGGCCGCGCGTGGCATCTGCGGCGCCGCGCGCGGAAGGACGCGATTCGAATCGATCGATTCATTGAACGTTGCCGGTGTTGCGGCTCCTGGTCCGTCGAATGCCGAAGGAATGGTCGTCGCGGTGGCACCGGTCTCTTTCGACGGCGGACCAGCCTTCACGAGCATTGCCGCCAGCGCTTCGGGCCGCATGCCTTCGGCGGCCAGCGGCAGCGCGTAGACGGCAATTTCGTCGTTGTAACGCTCGACCGCCGCGACGAACGCCGCTTGCCGAGCTACGATCTCGTCCAGCGCTGCGACCAATGTGGTCGTAGCGTTTTCGAAATCGCTCGACGGGCGTTGCGAAAGTTCATCGGTTGCATCTAGCCAGTCGACCGAAGCTTGCAATGCCGCGGCTTCAAGTTCGATCGCCTCGCGCCGCAACGGCAGCAATCGGTCGATCAACCGCGCCTCGACCGGCATGGCGCGGCCAGCGGCGGACAGTTGGTCGTAGTAGGTCTTGTAGGCGCTGACCAACGGCAGATCACTAGGCAAAGGCTGCTTGTTCGCCGGCAGCCCAATGCGTGCGGAAATGTCTTGCTCGGCAACCGTTACGGCGACCTGCGCCTCGGATAATCGCGCGCGGGCAGCCGCCAGTCGGGCATTCCAAACAAGTCCCAGCGATGGATGGCCCGCGGCACTCGGCAACCCCGGTGGTTGTCGCCGGGCAAACTGCTCGACACGCTGCACGTCCTCCAGCGCCGCCTGAAACGCGGCGATCGCGGTCGCCAGCCGCCAATACGCCTGCACTGCGGCAATTTGCTGCGATCGATCTTCGACCGCCTTGAGCACGTCGACCAACGGTAGCGCACGGCCGGGGTTTTGCGCCGCGGCGGCTCCCGGATACATGGCTGCCACCCACTGGGCGGCAATCGGCTTCGAGCGAGGCTCTGAATCGGTCGGCGATTGGTTTGTAGGCAGCTTATGCGGATGGGGGTGCTCCGGCGCCGCGGGCATTTGCGCAATTAAGCACGTCGCGCTGATCGTCATGATCCACTGCATGCAGAAGTCTCCTTACCTGCCAAAGGACGCCAATTCGAATGCGATGGCGACGGCGATTTGGCTGCTATTGTGCCCGATTCGCCGAATTCGCTCAATCGTGTTGCACTTTCGGGCGGCCGATCGGGAACAGCCGAATCGATCGAGCCGTCGGGGCCGGTCCGGCGCATGAGGGCCCGTGCTTGGGCCGAGCAGCAACAGATAAGGCTTTGCAGGGCGGTGCGAATTTGCGATAACGTACACGAGTTCGCGTCGTCGAACTCCACGCTTCGGGGCGTGGCGCAGCCTGGATTAGCGCGCTTGACTGGGGGTCAAGAGGTCGCAGGTTCAAATCCTGTCGCCCCGACTAGAGTAACGACAACGGCATAGAGCGTGATGCACGCTAAATGCACGTTATGTGAAGAGTCTCCCAAGCGAAACCTATGTTTAGCTTGGGAGACTTTTTTCATGCGCAGACCGAAACCGTGGCTTCGTGAAGAGACTGGCAACTGGTACGTCCAGGTCAACGGACGCCAGATCAACCTCGGATCGAACAAGACGAAAGCGTTCACGAAGTACCACCAGCTAATGGCCGGTGTCGATGGCGTTGACCCGACGACACCCGTGGTGCTTCTGCTTGACAAGTTTCTCGACTTCGCCGCGCGCCACAATGCGCCGAGCACGTTCGAGTTTTACAAGCGGTTCATCGTGTCGTTCGGCAACCATATCGGCAAGTCGCTGAGGGTCGGCCGATTGAAGCCGCACCACGTCACTGACTGGCTTGACGAAAATAGCTGGGACGAGACAACCCGAGGCTGCGCGATCCGTGCGGTGAAGCGCCCGATTCAGTGGGCAGTTGATGAAGGCTACATTACGGCTTCACCCGTCAAGGCGGTGAAGCGCATCAAAGGCAAGCGTCGAGAGACGATTATCAGCCCGGAGCAATGGGGCGAAATCTTGTCGGCTTCCGATGCGACGTTTCGCGACTTCCTGACGTTCATCCGTGAAACCGGAGCGAGACCGCAAGAGGCTCGTAAGGTCGAGGCTCGACACTTCGACGAGAAGAACGCCCGACTTATGCTGTCGGCCGACGAATCCAAAGGGAAGATCGCGCGGACGATCTACCTGACCGAGACCGCGCTGAAGCTGGTGAAGCGTCTCGTACAGAAATATCCTACCGGGCCGCTGCTGCGCAACTCGCGGGGAGCACCCTGGACAAAGAACGCTGTCGTGTGCCGCTTCCGTCGCATCCGAGAGAAGACCGGCCTGGACGGGCTCGTTTGCTACTCGACCCGGCACACGTTCGGAACGGAACTGCTGGTCAACGGCGTCGATAGTCTCGTGGGTGCCGAACTCATGGGCCACGTTGACAAGACGATGCTGGCCGAGACGTATTCGCACTTGGCAAAAAATCCGCAGTTCCTACGGGACGCACAGCGGAAGGCCCGAGGCGGCTAGAAGTATTTGAGCTTCATCGGCTCGACTTGGGCGTCTGCTAGGTAGGCGTCCAGGTCAGCCGGGGCAATCCGAATCGTCCCGCGTCCCTTGCCGTGGCGGTGGTGCTGTAGCTTGCCGCTGTTGCAGAGATCGTTGACCGTGCGGCGCGGCAGGCCCAAGCGCTTCGCGGCTTGCGTCACCGACAGTTGCTCGGGCGCGGCTTCGGGCTTGTTCGATGAAATCGCCGCTGCGAGCGTCAACAGCGCTGCCGCCGTGGCGTCGCCGGTCAATTTTACGAAGCGCTGATAGGTTTGTTCGATCATAGAAAGCACACCGGACGTTGGCCGTCTTTACACTCCGTGTACGACGACTTCCACGATTTCATTACTGAGAATCTTTAAGCGTCGCTACAAACCCAACAGGACAAAGCAAGTGATATGGACGAAAGCGTTGCCGATGCTCTGGACGTGGCCACGACCCGTCATAGGTTAGACGTAGAGCAATCACACCGGGCTAGGCCATCGTTATGAAGATGCTTACTGTTAAACAGGTCGCCGAACTGCTCGCTGTCTCAGAGAGAACGATCTACAAAATGTGCGACAAGGGCCTGATACCTCACCACCGAATCGGTGTTGGTCGCGGAACCATACGGATCAGACAAACCGACCTAGACCAAGTGCTTCGTCAAACGGAAGTCTTTAGACCAACCCCCATCCCACAAAACATTCCCAACCTTATCGCTGATGGCCTACGAAAACGACGATCTCGAAACCTATATGGCCGCCGACCCGGATGACGTGGCAGGTGCGTTGGCGTTCGCCGAAGGGGACAAGAAACGTC
>DASZPI010000144.1:0-22669 GCA_035550355.1 Pirellulales bacterium | reverse complement strand
GGCAGTTCATCCAGGTCTTTCTGATCTGTTGGTGCAGCCTGACCGGCCTGTATGTCGTGTTCGACGCCTTCAATTACCTCGACGAATTCATGCGCTACTCCGAGGCGCACGGCAGCCTGTGGGCAATTCTGGGCGAGTACTACGGCTACCGTTCGATTGTTTTTTTCGACCGGATCAGCGCGGTGCTGGCGATCACGTCGGCCATGTTTACCGTTACCTGGATCCAGCGACACAACGAGTTGACCGCGTTGATGGCGGCTGGGATCTCGCGTCGGCGCGTGGTGTTGCCGGTGGTGTTCGCCAGCGGGGCGATCGGGCTGGTGGCGGCCGCCAGCCGCGAATGGGTCATTCCGCGCTTCGCCGACGAGCTGTCGCAAGAAGCCTCCGACCTGAGCGGCTCTCAAGGGCGTGACTTTCGACCGCGGTACGACCACAAGAACGAGTTCCTGTTCCGCGGCAAATCGACGTTCGCCAACGAACAGCGCATCGCGCAGCCGAATTTCGTGCTGCGTCCGGCGCTCGACCCGCAAGCGCGCCAAATTTCGGCCGAGAGCTGCTATTATCTGCCGGCGGATGCGAACCATCCGGGCGGTTACCTGTTCAAGGCGCTCGCCTCGCCGCGAGAGTTGCTGACCGCGCCGTCGCTGAAGCTCGATGGGCGGCCGGTGGTGATTACGCCACCCGACGCACCGTGGTTAAAACCCGACGAGCTGTTCGTGGCCAGCGATGTCGATTTCGACCTGCTGTTGGGCGGCTCGCGATGGCGGCAATACTCGTCGATCCGGCAGTTGGTGGCGGGATTGTCCAACAGCGCGCTCGACTTCGGCGCCGATGTGCGAGTCGCGATTCACGCTCGGTTGGTACAGCCCGTGCTCGACGTGGCGCTGCTGTTCCTGGGGTTGCCGATCGTGCTGCGGCGCGAACGCGGGAATATGTTTGTCGCGATCGGCCTGTGCGGCATGGTGATTGTCGGGTTCATGGTCGTGGTGACCGCCTGCCAGTATCTTGGAGCCAGCTACCTGGTGCAGCCAGCCCTTGCCGCCTGGCTGCCGTTGATGATCTTTGTGCCCCTGGCGGTCACGCTGTACGATCGTGTGGACGCCTAAGATTTGTCTGAGGGGCTACGGTCCTGGTCTGCGGACCACGATCGAGCGCACGCCATGAACGCTCACGCCATTTCGCAATCGTTTGACGAGAACGCCGCCTCGCCGGTCGAAGGACTGACGATCGGTCAGGCCCTGGTGCGCACGGCCACGGCGCACGCCGATCGCCCGGCGGCCGTGTTTCCGCTGGCGGGCTACCAAGTCACTTGGCGCGAGTTTCTGGCCGATGTCGACCGTGTCGCCCGCGCCTTGTTGGCCATGGGCGTGAAGAAAGGCGAGCACGTCGCCGTATGGGCCACGAATGTTCCTGAATGGGTCCATTTGCAGTTCGCCACGGCACGCATCGGTGCGGTCATGGTGACTGTTAATCCCGCGTATCGGGCGCACGAGTTGAAATACGTGCTGCGGCAAAGCGACGCCGTGGCGCTGATGCTCGTCGATCAATTTAAGAAGTCCGATTATTTCGCCATGCTGGCCGACGCCTGCCCGCAGATCGCCGCCTGCGAGCCGGGCAAGTTGCGACTCGACGAATTTCCGCGATTGCGCTCGGTGGTCGCGATGCGTGGCTCGCCTCCGCCCGGAATCATGCCTTGGGGATCGTTTCTCGCCGGCGGCGCCATGTGTCGGACCGATCTCGATGCGCTCGGCCGCGAGCTGTCGCCACTCGAACCGATCAACATTCAGTACACGTCAGGCACCACAGGCTTTCCCAAAGCGGCCACGCTCAGCCATCGTAATTTGCTGCTCAACGCCTTTTATGTGGGCATGTGCCAGAAGTTCAGCGCGGACGACCGCATCTGCATTCCGGTGCCTTTCTATCATTGCTTCGGCTGCGTTTTGGGAACGATGAACTCGGTGGTGTACGGCGCGGCAATGATCGTGCCGGCCGATTCGTTCAATCCGACCGCCACGCTCGACGCGATCGAGAAACATCGAGCCACCGCGCTGTATGGCGTGCCCACGATGTTCATCGCGCAGTTACAAGATCCGACATTTGCCGGTCGCGATCTGTCGTCGCTGCGCACGGGAATCATGTCGGGCAGTCCGTGTCCGATCGAGGTGATGCGGCAAGTCATCGCGCAGATGCATATCCGTGAGATCACTATCGCCTACGGACAGACCGAGGCGTCGCCGGTCATTACACAAACCCGAGCCGATGATCCAATCGAGCTGCGCGTCGAAACCGTAGGACGACCGCTGCCCAACGTCGAGGTCAAGTTGGTCGATCCCGCCACCGGCAACGAAGTGGGCGACGACCAACAAGGCGAGCTGTGCACGCGGGGGCATGTCGTGATGCTCGGCTACTACAACAATCCTGAAGCGACCGCCGCGGCAATCGATCGCGATGGCTGGCTGCACACCGGCGACCTGGCAATGCGCCGGCCCGATGGTTACTACCACATCACGGGTCGCATCAAGGATCTGGTGATCCGCGGGGGCGAGAACATCTATCCGCGCGAGATCGAAGAGTACTTGTACACGCACCCGGCAGTCGAGCAAGCGTCGGTCGTCGGCGTGCCCGATCCGAAATACGGTGAAGAGCTGTGTGCTTGGATCAAGCTCAAGAACGGCGCCCAGTGCACCCCGGACGAACTGCGCGATTACTGCCGCGCGAATCTCGCGCACTACAAAGTGCCCAAGTATGTGCGGCTGGTCGAGTCGTTTCCGCAGACCGTGACCGGCAAAATTCAGAAGTTCAAAATTCGCGAACAGATGATCGGCGACTTGGGGCTCGCGGTGCAGAAAACGGCATGAGCCGTTAAGCGACCGAGCGTCAGTCGGCGGCGGCCGCCGCGGCGGGCGATTCCAGTGGCTCGGCGCCGGCGTCCGGCTCAAGTCGCCCGGTGGCTAAAAGGCCGACAAGCACCGCCGCCAGAGCAAGCCGATAGATGATGAACAGATAGGTCGAGTGTCGGCGCAGATAGTGCAGCAAGAACGCCACGGCCGCGTAACCCACGATGCCGGCAACTACGGTGGCCACGATCAGGTCGCGTGCCGCATCGGCCGAAGCCAACAGCGCATGTCGCTCTTTGAGCAATTGGTACATGCCTGCGGCAAACACGGCGGGCATCGACAACAGAAACGAGAATCTCGCGGCCGCCTCGCGCGAAAGCCCACGAAAAAGACCGCCCATGATCGTCACGCCCGACCGCGACGATCCCGGCACCAGGGCCAGGGCCTGGGCAAAACCGACGACCAGCCCGTCGGTCCAGGTTGCTTCGTCAAGCCGCCGGCCTTCGTCGCCCGCTTGCGCGCGGCGGCGGTGAATTTGTTCGGCAATCATGAGTACCACGGCGAGCCCCGCCAGAGCGCCGGCGATCACGTACAACGACCGGAGTTCCGTTTCGATCAGGTCCTTTAGCAGCAGGCCCAGGACGACGATCGGCAACGTGCCAACGACCATCATCCAGCCGAGCCGGGCTTCGAACGTCTCGAACGGTCGGCCGTGAGCGATGCCCAACAGCGTGCCGCGGACGACTGCGATTAGCTCGCGCCAAAAGTACGCAACCACGGCGGCCAACGTGCCGCATTGGATCACGGCCGAAAAAGCGGCCCCGGGGTCGCTCCAACCCAGCAAGGCCGGCACGATGCGCAGGTGCGCTGTACTGCTGATGGGGAGGAACTCGGTGAGCCCCTGCACAATGCCTAACACGATGGCCTGCCAAAGCGATTGCATGTTGCTGCTTTTATAGCGTTGAACGATCGAAGGCAATCGGGATAATGCGGAGAGAACGCCGAATGAGGGTCGTACGCGTGTGGGCGAACAAGCGGTTCGCCCGGTGGGGCGAGGCTTTTGAGGGTCGCATGTTCAAGAACCTGGATGTTCGCGGGTTGGGAGTTTCGGGCTCGCAGAGCCAGATTATCGAAGTCGCGTTGTCGTTTGGTTTCAAGGGGATCGACCTGGGTATGGTCGAATTCGCCGCTGAGGCCGAGACCAATGGTCTGCCCAAAGCGCGGCGATTGCTCGACAGTGCTCGCTTGAAGGTCGGAACGTTCGCGCTGCCGATCGATTGGCAGGCCGAAGACGCCGAGTTCGGCGTACAGGTAGGTCGCTTGCAGCGATTGGCAAGCTTGGCCAAAGAGCTGAGCTGCACCCGGGCGGTAACATTCATCGAGCCGTCAAGCGAGTCGCGCCCGTATCATCAAAACTTCGAGCTGCACCGCAAGCGCCTGGGCGAGGTCGCCAAGAAACTGGCCCCCGAAGGCATTCGACTGGCGGTTGGCATTCGCGCGGCCTCGGACCTGGTTACGGCCGACTCGCTCGAGTTCATTCGAACGTTCGATGCCTTGGCGATGCTGTTGCAAATGGTGAACGAACCGAATGTCGGGGTGCTGATCGACACTTGGGATCTTGCCGCGTCGGGTTCAACGCTTGAAGCCGTGCATAAGCTGCCGGCGAATAAGATCGTGGCGGTTCGTCTTGCCGACAGCGCGATGAGTCAGCCGCGGCCGTGGCCGTCGACCGATCGACTGCTACCGTCGACGGCCGGAAATATTGACAATGTCGGAATGCTCCAGTTATTGGCCGACTTGGGTTACGACGGTCCGGTCGCGCCGGCTCCGCACCCGAGCCGTTTCACAGGCCAACGCCGCGACGACATTGTGAAGCAGGCGGGACGCAGCCTCGACGAGGTTTGGAAGGCCGCCGGGCTCACGCCGGCCGGCAAGCGGATGCCCGCACCGGCGCGCTAGCGTCGTCGGTCTCTGCCCGGGCCAATGCGCATGCATTGCAGGCGATAGTGCTGCTAGCAAGCTCTGCCGACTTTGCCGATTGTAGCGGCTGTGGCGCGAGTATCAGATTGCCTTAGCGCGGCGTCATAAGTCGGACGATCCGACTTTCACGCGTATCGTGCAGCCATGCGCCATGCAGATTGCGCGGCGACGGTTGATCCAGGACGGTTCACCGACATTGTCACGGATGACATATATGAACAGCGTTCAGCGGCAGTCGTGTCGAAGCGCGCGCAAGCTTGCGCTCGCGGCCCTCGTAATTGCCGGCGGCTGCGAAGCCGGCTCGGCTCCCCCGACGGTCGAGAGCCACCCGCAGCGGATTGCCGTGGCGGTTCCTGATCTGCTTTCGAGCACCGACGCACAACCGCTCAGCGATCGAACGACGATTGCGGCTTCGCCGATGGAACAGCCGCAACTGTGTGGCGAGACACCGTCGGCAACCGACGGGCCCAGCTCTCGCAGCAGTCGCAGCTTTGCCGTCCGCGCGGTGCGCCCGCCCGAGGCCCACTTGAAGCCGAGCATTGTGTCGCTCGATCGGCCGGCAAGCCTCGCGGGTCAGACCCCGACGCCTGCGCCCGCCGCGCTCCACACCGAATTGGTGTCGACGCACACCGAGATTCCCGCTACCGAAAGCGCGCCCTCAGCCCCCACGCCGCAAGCGCAAGGCACGCCCGAGTTGCCGCCGATGGTGACGGCGCAGGTCGAAACGTCGATCCGCCACGGCTTCGAGTTGGCCGAGCGCGGCGCGTACTTTTCGGCTCGCGCGGAGTTCCTGCAAGCGCTGCGCACGGTCGCCCAGGCGCTCGACGATCGCGATGGAACGCACGTTCGCTCGCAATCGCTGGTCGAAGGCTTGCGAGCCCTCGACGAAGCCGAGTCCTTCGTCCCGCGTCCCACGAAATTCGACCGCGACATCAACGTGGCGTTGGCGGTGCAAGAACACCACACGCCGTGCCTGAAGGACATGAACCTGACCAAGGTTACTCCCGCGCAGGCCCGCAGCAAGTACGGCGATTACGCCGCGATGCAATTGGCGGTTGCCGTCGGCGCGCATCCGTTGGGAGCGCAAGCGCAATACGGCCTGGGGAAGGTCTACGGCATCGTGATCGGGCAGAACAATCGCATGAGCATGGGGGCCGAGACCAAGTCGGCCGCCTATTACCAGGCGTCGCTGCTGACGGTGCCGAATCATTCGGTTTCAGCAAACAACCTGGGCGTGATGCTCGCCCAGGCGGGACGCTACGAAGAAGCGCGCGAACTGTTGGCCATCAGCGCCACCGGCGCGGCAAATCCAGCGGTGCTGCACAACCTGGCCGTCGTGCTCGATCAACTCGGCGATCGCCAAGGCGCCGCGCGGGCTCGTGATACGGCAAAGCAACTGGCCGGCGGCGATACTCCGAAAACTCCCGAGGCGATGAACGTCTGGCAGTCGGTGCAGTTCACCGATCCAAAGTCGTTCGCGGCCAACGGTCAGCAATCGGTCGAATGGCACCGGCCGGCGCCGCAGCCCACGGCACGGCCGACCACCTCGCCACAGCGCACGGCCAATCGTCCGGTTGCTCGGACGGCCCAGCAGCCGTTCTGGACGCGCATCTTGAAATAGCATCTGCGGCACGGGCAGCAACAGCGACCATCCAAGCGAGGATGACGGAGTAGTTCATGCCGATGCGCATTTTTGGCCGCCGAGCGATCGCAGGGCTGGCAGCGGCAATCGTCGTTGCCACAGGCGCCGCATGGTGGGCGATCGTCGGCGCGGGGCACGAGCACGGCCCGGCCGATGCCAATGCCGGCGCTGTGCGAATTGAAAGCTGCTGGGTCGATCAGCCGGTGGTGCCTTGTCAGTGGCTGGGGCCCGCCGCGCCGTATCCCATTCACAGCATCGATACCACCGAGGCGGTCAACGGGCCCATCCCCTGGCAAGCGATGCAGCCCAGCAATTTTCAGCCCTTCGCCCAGGGCGAATACGTCGGCCATGCGCGGCTCGAGCACGTGCCGGAATATCGCCTGCGCGTCGACGATCAAATCGAGTTCATCTTTCGCATCACCCGCGACGAACAGCCCGACCCGTACCGCTTTGACGTCGGCGACGAGATCGAAGTCGAATCCTACGCCGATCCGACGCTGAATCGCCAGCTGATTATTCAGCCCGACGGCACGATCACGCTGCGGCTCGTCGGCCAGGTGCGCGCGGCGAAGAAGACCGTCACCGAGCTGCGCGACGCGATCGAATCGTTGTACGAGAAATACTACAAGGTTCCCGCAATCACCGTCACGCCATTGAAGGTGAATACGAAGCTGGAAGACTTGCGCGCGACGGTCGATCGCCGGCAAGGGTTCGGTGGTCAGCGCAGCGATGCACGGGTCACGCCCGAGGGGACCATCGCGCTGCCGGCCGTCGGCAGCGTGCCCGCGCAGGGGCTGACGCTCGGCGAGCTGAAGCTCGAACTCGACCAGCGCTATGCGATGGAAGTCGAAGGACTGGAAGTGACGCCGGTGTTGCTGCAACGAGCGCCGCGCTACGTGTACGTGCTCGGCGAAGTCGTGCACCCGGGCCGCTACACGCTCGAAGCGCCCACGACCGTGATGCAGTCGCTCAGCCTGGCCGGAGGTTGGAACCTGGGCGGCAACCTGCGGCAGGTTGTCGTCTTCCGCCGCGGCGACGATTGGCGGCTGTTGGCCACGATGGTCGACATCCGTGGCGCGCTGTATGCCAAGGTCGCCACGCCGGCCGACGAAATCTGGCTCAACGATTCGGATGTGGTGATCGTGCCCAAATCGCCCATCAAGGTGTTCGACGATTGGGCGATGCTGCTGTTCACGCAGGGCATTTATCGCGTCGTGCCGTTCACCACGTCGCTGAACTTCAGTTACTTCAACACCCTGCCCGGAGCGGCGACCGCCGCGGCGGCGGGAACATAATCCTGCGCTGCCGGCTATTCTCGCGGCGGGCACACGGAAGACTTAGCGCCGCCATTGCCAGCTTTGGCTGGCACGCCCCAGGGCGTAGCAGATCGCGCCGTTGAGCACCATGTTGACGCCGCACCACGCTCCTGCGGTGTGTCGCACCTCGAACAGGTCCAAGGGGGGCGACTGCCCGATCGGCGTCGACGCCACCGCAGCCATCGCGGCTCCGTAAGCGGCGGCGTTCAGCGCAGCGACCAGCATGCCGATCCAAAGCGTGCTGGCATCGGGAATGGAAACGATCCACATCGCCACCAAGATCTCGACTGCCGAGAGCAACAACGCCACGCCAGCCCAACTAGGCACGCTGCTCTCCGACATGTGCAGCAGGGCGGGAGTCGCGCCCAGCAATCCCAACGCAATGATCGCCGCGCAGAGCAGATATACGTACTGAAGCATCGAGCCGGCGGGAACGAGCGCTGCAATGGCCATGCCCGGCCGAACCGAGCGGAACCACGGGCCTGAGGTGCGGTCGTAGCTTTTGGGCGCGAACGTATCGAGCGTAATCGGCTCGAACCGCGCAATGCCATCGTTGCGCGACTTGGGCGGAGGCGGCGGCCCAACGACGTACCCGGCCGAAGGCATCCGCGGAGCCTTTTGCGGCTGCTGCGGCGGCGAACCGGTTGATTTCGTCGGCGCTGGGGGTGCGGGCCGCTCGGCTTTCGCGGCCGTGGCTGGGGGCGGCAGGTCGAAATCAAACGTCGGCATCGTACCCGAATCGGAGTGACCGACGTTTGGTGCTTGCGCGGACGGCTGAGGGCGTTCGGCCTCCGCAGGCTCGAACATCGCCGCGGGACCCGGCGCATCGAGCTCGATGCCAGGCGTCACGCCAATGCCTAGCTCTGAGGCAAGGATTTCGTCGATCGCACCGTCGGCCGGCGGAGCCGATTGGGGCTCGGCGCGGCTCACGAAGTCGGCCGGCCACTGTTTCTTACGACCGCTGGGCTGCGGATTGGCCACCGGTACGTAGACCTTCTGGTGGCAAACCGGGCAACGCCCTTTTTTCCCCTCGCGTTCGTCGGGAACCACCAATCGATGTCCCAGCGGGCAGTAGAAGTGGATTGGCATGCGGTGCGTGCTCGGGTGATGAATCGTCTCCAGTTTGCTCAAGGGGCCCGGGGCGGTCAACGACGCCGCACAAACTGAAAATCAGTTTGACAATCAGATTTCAGCCCGATACCGTAACGATCCTGCCAGCGACCCGCCTGATTTTTTCCACCACCTTGGAGTGCGACGATGGCGCAAGGCTACACCGCCGCGGCGACGGCCTATCAACAGCTATGCGACTTGCTCGTTTCGCGCAACCTGCAGCCCGGCGACCGCGTACCTTCCATCCGCCAGCTTGCGTCGCAGTTCGGCGTCGGCATCGTGGCGATGCGCGATGCCCTGGTGCAAACCCAGCGTGAAGGGATCGTCGAAATCCGACCGCGATCGGGGGCTTTTGTGCTCGCGGTGCCCGAGGCTCCTCGGAGGATCGACCTGCATGACGCTCCGGTTCGCGTCGTCGATGGCCATCAACTGCATTTGTGCCACACGCGCAAGCTGCTGGAAGTTCATACGGCTGGCGAGGCGGCGCTCCGCTGTCGACCCGAAGATTTACTTCCCGTACGCGAGGCGCTGGAGACTTGGCTGCACACGCGCGCGATCGGTGTTCACCGCGAGACCGTCGAGGCCGATTGCCGCTTTCATTTGGGCATTGCTCGCATGGCTGGCAACCCGGTCGTCGTCGACCTGTTGAGCCAGTGCCTGCGCCGCCAGTACATGCTCGAGTGCACCTTGCCGGAACGGCGCGCCGACGCCAAGCGCGTGGTTGCCATCCATCGCGAGATCTACGAAGCGCTGCGCGATCGCGACGCACCGCGAGCACAGCATGCCATGCAGCGACACATGGAACACCTCGAAGACAACATCCATCGCATCCTCGCGACGGTTCCGGCCGAGCCTGTCGACCATGGCACAAGCGCCCCACGCGCCATGCGGGGAGTGTTGGCATGAGCCGCGCTAAACCTTTCACGATGTTGCGTTGCTCGGCGTTAGTGCTGGTGGCGACGGTCGCGTCGGCGCAGGCCCAAGAGCGGCAGCGAGTCGAGTTTTTCGAGACCAAAATTCGCCCCGTCCTGGTGCAATACTGTTACGAATGCCATTCCGCGGCGGCAGCGCAACCCAAAGGTGGCCTAAGACTCGACAGCCGCGATGCCGTGCTCGCAGGCGGCGAGTCGGGCCCGGCCGTCGTTCCCGGCAAAGCCGAAGACAGTCTGTTGCTTGCCGCGCTGCGGCACGAATCGCTCGAGATGCCGCCTGGCAGGAAGCTGCCCGCCGCGGTAATCGATGATTTTGCGCATTGGATTCGCTCTGGCGCCAGCGATCCGCGCACGGAGCCCCCCACGGCGGATGAGGCTGCCGAATGGTCGTGGAAGCTGATCTTCGCCGAGCGCAAGAACTGGTGGAGCTTGCAGCCGTTGGCCGCGTTCAAGCCTCCGAGCGTGTCGGTTGATCGCTGGTCGAAAAACATGGTCGATCGATTCGTCTTGACGAAGCTGCAGGCGGCCCACGTTGCACCGGCCGATCCAGCCGAACTCGAGGTCTTACTGCGGCGTCTCTCGTTCGTATTGACCGGGCTGCCACCGACACCCGAGCAACGCGAACGATTCTTACACCTGGCGGAAGCCGATGCCGAGCGGGCGATCGAGATTGCCGTGGACGAGCTGCTCGCCTCGCCGCATTTTGGCGAACACTTTGCGCGGCATTGGATGGATGTCATCCGCTACAGCGACACGTACGGCTACGAGTGGGATGTGCCGGCAAAAGGGGCGTGGCGGTTCCGCGACTATCTGACGCGCGCGTTCAACACCGACGTCGGATTCGACCAACTGGTGCGCGAGCAAATCGCGGGCGATCTTTTACCGCAGCCGCGGATCAACGCCGCCGAGCAGCTCAACGAGAGCCTGATCGGCCCCATGTTCTTTCATCTAGGCGAGCGGCGGCACGGGTCGAGTTTGCAGTTCACCGGCATTCACCAAGAGATGGTCAACAGCCAGATCGACGCTTTTTCAAAGGCTTTCCTGGCGACGACCGTTGCCTGCGCTCGCTGCCACGATCATAAGCTCGACGCGGTTTCGCAGCGCGATTATTACGCGCTGGCCAGCGTGTTCATGACGCCACGCTGGGTAGCGCGCTCGATCGATACGCCCGAGCGGAACGCCGCGGCGATCGAACGGCTGAAGCAATTGCGTGGCAAGATCCGTGTCGCGCTCCGCGCGCGCTGGTCGCAACAGGCCCGCAAATTTGCAGACGAGCTCGTCGCCGCCTTCGCCACTGAAAACGACCAAGACCGCTGGCGCATGGCCTTGCCCGCGCCCGACGCGAAACACCCGCCAAAGATCGATCAGCTCGGCGATCTTGGCCCGCTGCTCGGCGAAATGCTGCGCGACGACGCGAACATTCCGAAGCGTTGGACGCAAATCGCCGAGTCGTGGCGAAAGCTGCGCAACCAACGTATCGCGGAAAACGCCAAGAATTACGAGGTCCTCGCCGATTTCAGCACTTCCAGCCTGCCCGAGGGTTGGTCGGCCGACGGCACGGGAATGCAGCACGGCTATACAGCGGCCGGTACGCCGTTGATTGCGCTCACGGGCGGCCGCGCCGTCGAACGTTTGCTACCGCGAGGTTACCACACGCACGCGTTGTCGCCGCGGTTGCCGGGGGCGCTGTATTCAGGACGATTGCAAGATTGCGATCGCACGTTCGTCAGCGTTCAGGTGGCGGGTGCCGACTGGGCATCGCCGCGGTTCGTTGCGGCCAACGCCCTGCTGACGAACTCGGAGCAAACCTTCTTCACCGGCGACACCGTCTGGAAGAAGTTCATTACCAACCGCACGTTTCAACCTGCCGAATGGACGTTTCGCTCTGAAATCACGACCGCCGCGTTGGACGTCAACTTTCCCGGGCCGGCGTTCCAGGTGAAGACCGCCCTATCGGCGCGCGAAGACGGCGACCGATTCAACGGCTGGTTCAGCGTCACCGGCATCGTGAAGCACGATGCCGGCGGCGCGCCGCAAGATCCGCTCGATTATTGGGCCGCATTGTTTGCCGACGAGACGCCTGAAGACCGTGCCGCGCTGGCGCGGCGCGTCGGCGATTGGCTGGCCGGCGCCGTTCATCGCTGGTGCGAATCGACACTCCGGCCGGGCGACCTCGAGTTGTTGAACTGGTTGATCGACCATGAGTTGCTCGCGAGCCGCACCGAGCATGACCGCTCGCTGGCTCGTCTGACGGCCGATTACCGTGTGATCGAAGGGCAGATCGCGCCGCCGCGCGTGATTGTGGGCATGGATGAGCGCGGCATGCACGCCACGAATTACGTGCTCGATGTTCGCGGCAACTACGACGATCCCGGTCCGTCGATCGCTCACGACTTCTTGCAGGTTTTCGCCGGCGAAAACAAGGTGGCCGAGAGTGCCGGCAGCGGCCGCCTCGCCTTGGCCGATTTCGTCGCCAGCCCGAAGTGCCCATTGACCGCCCGTGTGTACGTGAATCGGGTGTGGCAGTGGGTGTTTGGCGCCGGCTTATCGACCACGCCCGACGACTTTGGTCATCTAGGCGAAAAACCTTCGCATCCCGAGTTGCTCGATGCTCTCGCCGGTGAATTCGTTGCGCGCGGCTGGTCGACCAAAAAGTTGTTGCGTCAACTGGTCCTCAGCCAAACGTTCCGTCAGTCAGGCGAACCCTCGGCCGATGCCGTACGCCGCGATCCAACCAATCGGCTGCTGCACCATTATCCGACGCGCCGGCTCGAGGCGGAATCGATTCGCGATGCGATCCTGGCGGCGTCGGGAAGGCTGGATCGGAATCTCTACGGACCACCGGTCGATCCGCCCCGCGCCAAGGAGGACGGCACGAAGCGATTGTTCTCGGGCCCGTTGGATGGCGACGGACGCCGGTCGATTTACACGAAGATTTGCTTGATGGAGCCGCCGAAGTTCTTGATGTGCTTCAATCTGCCCGATCCAAAATCGCCGTCGGGTAAGCGGGACGTTACGAACGTCTCCACGCAGGCGCTCACGTTGATGAACGACCCATTCGTACGGTCGCAGGCCGAATTTTGGGCCGAACACTTGATTCGCCGGCCGGACCGTACCTCCGATGCGCGGCTGCGAGAGATGTTCCTTGTGGGCTTTGGCCGGGAACCGCGCGGCGGCGAGCTCAAGCAGTGGAACGCCTTTTTGCAAGCGGCGACGGGCATCGAGAAACCGACGACCACCGAGTTGCTCAACTCGCGGCAAGCGTGGACCGAGGTTGCGCATCTGTTGTTCAACAGCAAAGAATTCATCTACTACCGCTAAGGGTGTCACGATGTATCGTGCCGACCGCCGACCGCTTGGATGCCCGGGGCGCCTAGCATCCGCCAGTAATCGACGCGAATTCCTCGAGCGCACCGGTGCGGGCTTCGGCATGCTGGCGCTGGCTGGCATGTTGGCCGACGACGCGAAGGGGGCGGGCCAATCGCCTCCGCAGCCGCACTTCGCGCCGCGGGCGAAGAACGTGATCTTCCTGTTCATGGATGGCGGACCAAGCCACGTCGATACATTCGATCCCAAGCCCGCACTGGCCAAGCAGCACGGCAAGTCGATCGGCGACGCCGGCTCGGCCAAAAAGTCGGTGGCTGGCGCGTCGCGCGTCTGGTTCGGCAGCCCCTGGAAGTTCGCCCAGCACGGCAAGTCCGGGTTGTGGGTGAGCGACTTGCTGCCGCACATCGCCCGCTGCGCCGACGAGCTGTGCGTTGTGCGCTCGATGGTCGGCGAGCTGCCACTGCACGGCCAGCAAAACCTGTTGTTGCACACGGGCCGAGTTCTGGGCCAGGCGCCAAGCCTCGGGGCGTGGGTGTCGTACGGACTGGGCAGCGAAAACCAGAACTTACCCAGCTACATGCTGCTCAACAACGATTGGGTGCCCAATGGCGGCATGGAGAATTTCGGTAGCTCGTTCCTCCCGGCGACGCACCAGGCGGTGATGGTGCGCGCCAAAGGGACGCCGGTCGATAACATCGTCCCGCACGACGATCGCACCATGCAGCAACGCAAGCTCGAGCTGCTCGCCAAGCAAGACCGGGTATTTGCTGCGCAAACTTCCGATGCAGCGGCGATCGAATCGGCGATTCAGAATTACGAGACGGCATTCCGCATGCAATCGCTCATTCCTGAATTGGCTGACGAACGCGACGAGCCCGAGCACATTCGCACGTTGTACGGGCTCGATGCACCAAACGAATACCAAAAGTTCTACGGTCTGCAATGCCTGCGAGCCCGGCGGCTGGTCGAGGCCGGGGTGCGGTTTGTCGAAGTGACTTGTCCGCCCGCGGCCGGCGGCAACTCGCCTTGGGATCAGCACGGCAAGCTGAAAGAGCTTCATACGCTCAACGCGTTGATCACCGACCAGGCCGTTGCCGCGCTCATTGCCGACCTGCGACAACGCGGTTTGCTCGATCAGACGATCGTTCTTTGGGCCGGCGAAATGGGGCGCACGCCGCATACTGCCAAAATCTCCGAGACCAGCGGCCGTGATCACCACGTCAACGGTTACTCGCTTTTCATGGCTGGCGGCGGTTTCAGGCCAGGTACGGCCTTCGGCCAAACGGACGAGCTCGGCAACACCGTGGTCGACAACCCCGTGACGATCCACGACATCCACGCCACCGTCCTGCACCAGCTTGGCATCGATCATGCGCGGCTAACGTACCGCTTCGGCGGTCGCGACATGCGGTTGACCGATGTGCACGGCCGAGTGCTTAACGAGCTGCTTAGCTGATCCGCCGCAGGGCAGCGATCGTCCGCCGCGACGCTACCTTGCCTTTTCCGTTTGCTCGGCGCGCAGCCGCTGGACTTTCGATTGATAGCCCTCGGCCAGATTGACCTGCGTGCTGCGCAAATGATCGAGTAGTTTGTCACGCATGCGATTTGTTGTTTCGCGATGCTCGGGTCTCCCAGCCAGGTTGCGCATTTCGAGCGGATCGTTCTCCAGGTCGAACAAGTATTCTTCCCTGCCGTCGAGCCACCATTTATAGCGCGCGTTACGTGCCATGATATTCAATGGGGGCGATTTGCCGATTTCGCTGATCGCCAGTTCGCGGGGGGGCTGCTTCTTGCCGCTGGCAAGGGGTACTAGTGAGGCGGCAAATCGGCCCGGGCTCACTTCGCCGCCGATCGTTTCGATCACGGTCGGATAGACATCGAACATCTGTACAGGCGCCGCGACGCGCCGCTGCTTCGATTGGCCGGGCAGATGAACAACCAACGGCACACGGGCCGATTCCTCGTAAAACCGCCCTTTGGTTAGCGCTCCGTGCGCGCCCATCATCTCGCCGTGGTCGGCCGTGAGCACGAACATCGCGTCGTCCCACGTGCCCCGCTGCTCGAACGCCTCGACGACCTCGCCGATGCAGCGATCCACCAGCGCGATCTTGCCCAGGTAATTCGCCAGCATCCGCCGCACTTCGGCCGGTGCGAGTTCGCGGTCGTCGCGTGTGAAGCTTTCAGGCACGTTCTCGGGCAGCTTCAGACTTTGGGGGTCGTACATCGTGGCAAACTCGCCGGGAGCATCGAGCGGCGGATGTGGCGAATGCAGGCTGAGCACTAAACACAGCGGTTTGTCGCGTGGCTGCCGAAGCACCCACTCGATCGCGCAGCGCGTGACGAATGTGTCGTGATAATCGTCGGGGCCGACAACGCTCGCGCGGGGCTCGAACTCCCACCGCACGTAGCGGTCGTGCAAGTCCGTGGATACCGAATCGAGCAAGCCCCGTTCGGCCAAATACTTCGCATACGGGTTGCGTTCACTGGCTGACGACGGGGGGCCGGCGACATCGACGACGTAATCGAGCCCGATGGCGGCGTGGTATTCATCGAGCGACTTGAAGCGCTGTCGCCACTGGCCACCGCTGAACCAATGCAGCTTGCCGATTTGCGCCGTCGCGTAACCGGCGCGGCGAATGTCCTGGAACATCGTCGCCGACTCAGGCGCGACAAAGTAGTTTCCACCGTTACCCCACATGCCATGGCCATGGTCGTGCGGGTACAGCCCCGTGACGAGCGAGATACGCGCGGGCATGCAGATCGGCGACGTCGTGTAGCACGCGTCGAACAGCGTCGAGCGCCGTGCAATCCGATCGAGATTGGGCGTCCGAACCTGCGGATCGTCCCAGCTCAGGTAACGGGGCGACCATTGGTCGGCCACTACGATTAACACGTCCGGTGGCCTGGCTGCGTTGGCGACCAAGGCGGTCGTGCAAAGCAGCGTAAGCAAATTGGAAAGTACGATCGCAGCGCGGTTTTTTTGGGACATGCTCAAACTGTCGGAGAAAGGGCCATCGCCTAGGCCATCTTAATCGGCCGGCGCGCCATGCTCACCAACCGCGTTCGAGCTTTCCGCCAGCCACTGCCAACCATGGCGTCCACGCTAACACGAGCTTCGTAACCGCAAGGTCAGATTTGCGTGGCTGGAGATCGAGCTGTTCGAGCTCGAGGCGTTCGGGGTTTGCCGACTGGCGCAATTGCTCGATCTTGGTCTGGCATTCGGCGTCGAGCTTCGTGTATTGCTGCTGGATGGCATCGACATTTTCCTCGGCGTGCGCGACATCCTGGCTTTCGCGGGAGGCGCGATCAAGACTGCGCACCGACGTGCCAACGCGATTGATCGTCGTTGCACTGATTCGCTTACGACCCAACAAGGCCGCAAGCACCGATTGCCCCACGGTCACCATGGTTTGCCATTTCTGGTGCGCTACTTGGGATTTCTCCTTTTCCACCCGCTGCTCCGCTTTGCGCTTTCGCTCGTCAAGCGCCGCGAGCTTGGCGGCGTACGCCGCGCGGAGTTTTTCCACGTCGGCGTCGCGCTGTTCGTTTAGCCGATGTGCCAGGCGAACACGGAAATCACCTTCGCTTTCCCCGAGCTTCGAAGTCTCCTTGAACTCGGCACACTTCCAAAGCGGCAAGCGCTGGTTGCGATACAGGTGGTTCTTGAGCGAGGCGGCCAACTGGGCAAACGTTTTGGGACGGCATAGTTCGACCGGCAGCGCGGCGAACCGTGCCTCGGCTTCCGCCTGGCTTTCCAGTTCGAGGGGATCGGCGCGCACCTCGGCAGCGGACCAGATCTCATCGCTGACCGCATCGACGACCGGAAGGCAGACGGTTTGATCGCGCCACACGTCGATGCCGTTGCTCGGCTGCACGAAATGCAACCGCACCGCGGCACACAGACCGGGGCGATACACGATCGTTGTTCCTTTCGGAACGGCTACACCGACCGGAATGAACATTTCCGGGATTTCCGGCGGCAGCACCGGCCGCGGGGCAGCGTCGGATGTTGTCGCTGTCACCGTGGCGCCAGGCGCGTCGGCGGTGGCAGCTTTGGCGCCTGGCGGATGAATCAGCGCGTGAATCTGCTCACGCGAAAGCGGTCCGCGCAGGAACGACAGCACCCAGCGCGATTGGAATACCACCGGCTCGTCTTCGTGCACGTTGTTCATCAGGAACACGCGGTCGCCCAACGAGGCAAGAATTTTTTGCATTCGCGCGCGATCAAACTTCGCACCGGCCGAGGCGGAAGCGCCTTCCAGCCCGTCGAGTAGCCGGGCCTTATCGCGCTCGGTTTGCAGGCGTCCCACCAGCCAGGTGCCAGCGTTGGCGAGCCCCTTGTAGTCGAGGTCCACCGGATTTTGAGTGGCCAGCACCACTCCCAATCCAAACGCCCGCGCTTGCTTCAGCAGCGTCAGCATCGGCGTTTTCGATGGCGGATTCGCACTCGGAGGAAAGAAGCCAAACACCTCGTCCATGTACAGGATCGCCCGCAAGCTCGAAGTGCCCGATTGCGTGCGCATCCAGGCCACTATCTCGTTTAGCAGCATGGTGACAAAAAACATCCGTTC
Source organism: Pirellulales bacterium (assembly GCA_035550355.1). Taxonomy (GTDB): domain Bacteria; phylum Planctomycetota; class Planctomycetia; order Pirellulales; family PNKZ01; genus DATAXP01. The sequence continues at coordinate 4,954 of DASZPI010000144.1, read as the reverse complement.
CGCATCGGAAAGGTGCGCAATCGACAAGATCGACAATCGTGGCTTGCCGGCAGGAGTGTACAGTAGCCTTTGAATGTCGAGCGGTTCGCCTTGCATCCAGCCGGCGAAGCCTGGCGAGGCAAGCAGGTTGTTCAACCGCATTGCCAGGGCGAAGCGATCTTTCGCTGGGAAAAAGCTTTCGACATCCACAGCGCCGATCCGGTCGATTGGTGGCGATTGGATTTGGCGGATGAGCGCGTTCAGGTCCACGCCACGGCCGGCGCGCCACGCTTCTTCCAGCAGGGTGGCGATCAGGATGTGCTCGCGACTCCGCAGCGGGTCGGCCTCGATGTTCATCAGCGCCAGCAGTCCTGCCACCGAGCCGGCGATCCGTTCCCGCAAGGCATCGACGTCATCGAGAATCTCTTTCGGGGGCGCGGCGAACGATCGCAGCACCGCAAGCGGCACGCCGGCCGAGCTGCCGGGAGTATAAATCGTGCGCTCGACGGCATTGGCGAACCGCGCAATGCGCGCCGGATCTTGGCCCCAATCGGCCAAGCCTGTACGCCACTGCTCGGCGGTGCGCTCGGCAAGTTGATCGACCGTGATTTGTTGCCGCGTTGCGGCGGCCGGGTCGAGCCAAGGACGAAAGTCGTCAGGCCGCAGCTCGGGGAACGTGAGCAGCAAGTTGCCCAGGTCGCCTTTGGGGTCGATCGCGATGGCTGGGATGCCGTCGATGGCCGCTTCTTCGAGCAACGCCAGGCATAGGCCGGTCTTGCCACTGCCGGTCATTCCCACGCAAACGGCGTGCGTCGTCAGGTCCTTGGCGTCGTACAGCAACGGCTCGGGTTGCGTCTTTCGTGTGTCGAGATCGTACGGCCGGCCTAGATAAAAAATGCCAAGCCCTTCGAAATCGCGCATCCCGAACCTCGCTTCAAGGAACGTGCTGTACGATGGCAATGTTCACTATGCTACCGTACCGCGCGTTCACGGTCGAAAATACGTCGCATTCTGAAACAACTGCGAGCCGTCATGCGTCTACACCATCGGAGCGACAGGTTTCTCACTGGCCTGCAACGAGGTGATGCATGAGCTTCCGCGGTTGCGAGATTTGCAAGCGTCCGCTCGAGCCCCAACGGCTCGAACATCCAACGACAAGGCTGTGCAACGAGCATCACGAGGCGATTCAAAAGTACGGCGGCGAGTTCGTCCGAGCCACGCACACCGAAAACCTGGGAAAAGCGGGCAGCCTTAAAAAGAACTTCGGCGGCGTGAGCGTCCGGATGCAACGCAACGAGCTGGCGATTGCCAGACTGCGCGAGGATTACGAGCGCGGCAAACAGCAATGATCGCGACGTTCTGGAAGCAGCCGGCGCCTCAACGTCATTGCGATTTCTAATCGCCGAGGTACTTGAGAAAGAACGCCACGGTGCGCCGATTGATCTCAGCGATGTCAGGGTCAATTCCGTCGCCGCCGAAGCCGTGGTCGGCTCCCTTGCTAATCACGCACTCGATCGGAATTCCCTTCGCCTGGGCGGCATCGCGCAGCGTGGTGGCGTTGACGTACGACAAGACTCGATCGTGATCGCCATGGGCGACGAAGATCGCGGGACTATCGGATCGCAGCAGTTCGATCGGGCTGAGTTGTAGCGCCAGATCGCGTTTTTCTTCCAGCGTGCCTCCCAATAACGGAACGAGGCGTTGCGGACGTTCGAAGTTGCTGCCTTGCATTACCGCGCGGTCGACAAATGATACCAAGGGGTAATACGCCGCGACACAACGCACCTGTCCCGCGCCGCCATCGAGCGCGCGATCGCACGGATAGTCGCGGTCGTCGCCCAGCGCGGTCACGAGCGTCAGGTGCCCTCCGGCCGACGAGCCGAAGGTGCCAACCCGCTCGCGATCGATTCCGTACTTGGATGCGTTGAGTCGCAAATACCGCACCGCATCCTTGCAATCGGCCAAGGCCTCGAGTGCCGTCGTCGGTTTGCCGTCGGCCAATCGATACTCGACGCTGGCGCAGGCGACGCCCTGCTGCACCAAGGCTCGCACCACGCCCAGGATATCCGGACGAAGCACCTTGTACTTGTCGCCACCGCCCCAACCACCGCCGTGAATGTACACCACGAGTGGCGATTTCGGATTGGGCGACGTCGTCTGCGGTGCGGCAGGGGGGAAGAGAATCAGATCGAGCTTCGTCTCACCGATCTGCTTAAAGACAATATCGCGGACGACCGTGAGGTCGGGTGCCAGGCGTTCGAGCGGATCGTCGCCGGCGGTCTGCGCTTGTTTGGCGGGCCGTTCTCGCCGCGGTGCGGCGAGCCCGTGCGACGGGAATCGCGCAAGGAGCATGGCAACGCAGACCACGGCAAGGAGCAGGCCTCGATACAGCTTCATCGGTCGAGCAGACGTGGTTCAAGAATGCGATCAAGCACCGCTAAACAGCCGATACGTCTTATAACCGCCGCCGATGTTCGATGCGAGAAATCCGTTTTGCCTCAGGATCCGCGTTGCCAGGTAGCCTCGCTGGCCAACCTGGCAGAAGGCTGCAATCTCGCGATCGCGCGGCAGCTCGGCCAAGCGCGAGCGCAAGTCATCGACCGGAATGTTCACTGCGCCGGGAATTGTGCCCTGGTCGAATTCCTGTGGCGTGCGCACGTCGAGCAAATACGGCCGCTGCGGCGCATCGGCGGCCAACACCTCGTTCATATCGAGTTGTGGATGGTCGCCGCGCAGCAGGCCCGCGGCCACGAAGCCTGCCATATTCACCGGGTCCTTGGCCGAGCCATACTGCGGCGCGTACGCTAGCTCCATTTCTTCCAGGTCGTACATCGTCATGCCTGCTTGGATGGCCACGGCCAACACGTCGATGCGTTTATCGACCCCCGCGCCTCCGACGGCCTGGGCGCCGAGCAATTTTCCGTCGGCGGGGTCGAACATGATTTTCAGCGCCATCGCTTCGGCGCCGGGATAGTAGCCGGCGTGATTTGCCGGATGGACGTACACCTTGCGATAGGCTCGATTCGCGCGACGAAGGCTTTTCTCCGAAGCGCCGGTCAGCGCGGCTGTCCGATCGAACACGCCGACGATTGCCGTACCTTGCACGCCGCGGAACTTGGCCGGCCGGCCGAAGATATTGTCGGCGGCAATGCGTCCTTGCCGGTTCGCGGGCCCCGCCAATGGCACCTGAGTTGGCGTGCCGAGCACATAGTCGGTCACTTCAATCGCGTCGCCCACAGCGTAGATGTCAGGATCGCTGGTTTGCAGACGCTCGTTGACGCGAATTCCCCCGCGCGGGCCAACCTCCAAGCCGGCATCGACGGCCAGCTTGTTTTCGGGCTTCACGCCGACGCCGAGAATCACAAGCTGCGCCGCCAGCCGAGCGCCCGATTTCAACAGCACCGCAAGACCATCGCTTGTGGACTGAAAGCTCTCGGCCGAATCACCCAATCGCACCGTCACGCCGTGGGCGCGCAGCGTCTCCACAATCGGCGTCGTCATCTCGCGATCCAACGGCGGCAGCACTTGATCTTGCAGTTCGACAACCGTGGTTGCGACGCCTCGGTGAACGAAGCTCTCGACCAATTCAAGGCCGATGAACCCCGCACCGACGACCACCGCCTGCTGCACGCCGGCATCGATCCGCTGTTTGATGCGATCGACGTCGCCCAGGTTGCGCAACGTGTAGATGCCCGGCAAATCAATGCCGGCAATCGGCGGGCGCAGCGGCGCGGCACCGGGGGCAAGAATCAGCTTGTCGTACGATTCGTCGTACTCGCGGTCGGTGGCCAGGTCGCGGGCGCGGATCGTCTTGCGCGTGCAATCGATCGACTCGACCGATGTGCGCACGCGCACGTCGAGCTTGAATCGTGTGCGCAGACGCTCGGGCGTGGTCACCAGCAGCTTGCCGCGGTCGGCGATTTCGCCCCCCACATAGTACGGCAGTCCGCAGTTGGCAAACGACACATCCGGACCGCGCTCGAACAGCACGATTTCGGCGTTTTCATCTAACCGGCGAGCGCGTGCCGCGGCCGAGGCGCCGCCTGCCACGCCGCCGACAATCAGCAGTTTCATGGTCGAGGCTCCCAGTGGTTGGCGTGCCGGCAATTACCGCGTTGCACAACGCGCGCCCGGGCCAGCGGCCTGGTTCCAAGGCATGCGAGACAACAACATTCCCATGCCGCAGGTGTCGGTGACCCCGGCAAAGACCAAGCCCGCACCAACGAACGCCGACAACCCGAAGAACGCCGGATGGACGAGCCAGCCGAGCACCACGCCAAGCAGCACCAACGAACCGGCGGCGATGCGCACCTGGCGTTCGAGCGACATCACCGCTTTGCCGCGCACCACCGGCAGCCCCGCAGCGACGCACGCCGTGGTGCCCCCTTCGACGTTCACGACGTTAGCGAAGCCGGCTTTGGCAAACTTCTCGCATGCCTGCCTGCCGCGACCACCCGAGCGGCAGATCACGTACAGCGGCGCCTCGGCCGAGCCGTTGCGCGCGCTCATCATCGCAGCCGGATCGAGCTGGTCGAGCGGCACATTGCGCGCGAATTCGACGTGCACTTCGCCGAATTCGGCTGGGGTGCGAACATCAATCAGCTCGATCGCCTGCCCTTGTTTCGACAGTTGCAGCAATTGCTCCGACGAAATGGTTGCGGTGCTCATGGTTTCCTCCGTGGAACGATCTTCGAGAACTGAGATCAAATCCGGCCAAAGCGCGCTTCAACGCACGCCATCAAGTCGGCCAAATGCGGCTCGGCAACCCGGTAATACGCGTTGCGGCCCTGCTTTTCACTGACCAGGAACTGGCAGCGCTGCATAAGCCGCAAGTGCTCCGAGGCCATGTGGCTGGGAATCCCGCATGCCTCGGCCAACTCGCCGACCGTGTACCGCCCGCGCAGCAGCATTTGCAACATCCGCAAGCGATGGGGATGGGCCAGCGCCCTCAGGCACTCGGCCGCCTGACCGAGCG
>DASZPI010000143.1:0-6309 GCA_035550355.1 Pirellulales bacterium | reverse complement strand
GTATTGCCCAGGTCGCGCAGCCGCTCGAGCGCTCGCAGCAGGCGGCGGGTATCGCGCGGGTGCAGGCCGATCGTTGGCTCATCGAGCACGTACAGCACGCCGGTGAGTCCGCTGCCTACCTGGCTGGCCAGGCGGATGCGCTGCGCCTCGCCTCCGGAGAGCGTGGGCGCGCCGCGCGACAGCGTCAGGTAATCGAGCCCGACGTCGACCAGGAACTGCAAGCGGTTGCGGACCTCGCGGACCAGCTCGCCGGCCACCTTGCGTTCGGCGGCCGACAGCTTCATGCCTGAGAATTGCTCGAACAGCGCGCCCAGCGGCGTGCGGCACAGTTCGTCCATCGTCCGGCCACGGAACTGCACCGCCCCGGCATCGTCGCGCAGCCGGCTGCCGCCGCAGGTCGAACATTCCACTTCATCGACCAAATGCTCAAGCTTGCCGCGCAGCGCCGGCGACAGCCGCGACGCTTCGTCGAGTGCCGGATACAGCCCCTTGTACTGGTAGCGGAACCACGGCTGCGCTTGCTTCTTTTTGCTGCCGCCGATCGGGTAGACCGTGATCCAATCGTCCCCCGTGCCGTGCAGCACGATCCGGCGATGGCGTGCCGAGAGCTGGTCGTACGGCACATCCAGGGGCAGCCCCGTGTGCGCGGCCAGCGCGTCGAGCATCGGCCCAAAGTACGCGTGATCGACTCCCGGCCACAGGGCGACTGCCCCTTCGCTGAGGGTGAGCTTGGGGTCGCGCAGCAGGGCCGCGGTGTTGGCGCCGTGCTGGGTGCCAAGGCCCTCGCAGCTTGGGCACCAGCCCAGGGTGCTGTTGAACGAGAAGTTGTGCGGCGTGAGCCGCTCGAAACTGCGGCCGCACTTGTCGCAGGCGAAATGCTGGCTGAACACTTCGGTGCGCCAGTTTTCCTCGGGCACGTCGTCCACCGGCCAGGCAACGTGCAGCAGTCCCTTGCCCATCGCCAGGGCGTTCTCCACGCTGTCGGCAATCCGCGAGCGATTGCTCGCACGGATCGTGGCGCGGTCGATCACCACTTCGACCAGGTGCTTGCGCCGCCGATCGATCGTCGGCGGGTTGTCGACCTCGTACGTTTTGCGATCGACGCGCACGCGCAGGTAGCCCGCCGCGCGCATCTGGTCCCACAGGCCTTGGTAGCTGTCGCCGACCGCCACTTCGCGCGGGGCCATCAGGAACAGCTTCGTCCCCTCAGGCTGCTGCATCAGCTTGTCGATAATCTCGTCGGCCGTTTGCGTGCCGATCGGCAGTTGGCAATCGGGGCAGTACGGCTGGCCAAGGCGGGCCAACAGGATGCGCAGATAATCGTAGATTTCGGTCACGGTGCCGACCGTGGAGCGCGGCGAATGGCCGAGGTTCTTTTGCTCGATCGCAATGGCCGGCGACAGGCCTTCGATGTGGTCGAGCGCGGGCTTCTGCATCTGGCCGACGAACTGCCGGGCGTAGCTGCTTAGGCTTTCGACGTACCGCCGCTGCCCTTCGGCGTACACGGTGTCCATGGCGAGCGAGCTTTTGCCGCTGCCGCTGGGTCCGCAACAGACGGTCATCTGGTCGCGCGGAATCTCGACATCGACGCTCTTGAGGTTGTGCTGCCGCGCGCCCTGCACCTTGATGCTGGTGGCCTGCGGAACCGGCGATGTGCGGGGCGCGATCTTGGGTGCGAGATCGCGCTTCGCTTGCGATTTCGCGCCCAACAAACCGCGCAGTGCGCGCCCCGTGTGCGAGGCATCGACCGCGGCCACCTGCTCGGGCGTGCCGGTGGCGACGATCGTGCCCCCCTCGGCGCCCCCTTCGGGTCCCAGGTCGATCAGCCAGTCGGCGGTCTTGATCACATCCAGATTGTGCTCGACCACCAGCACTGTGTTCCCCGCGTCGACGAAGTTGTGCAGCACGCGGAGCAGCATTTCGATATCGGCAAAGTGCAGGCCGGTGGTTGGCTCGTCGAGCAGGTACAGAGTTTTACCGGTGCTCTTCTTCACCAGCTCGCGGGCCAACTTGATGCGCTGCGCCTCGCCGCCCGAGAGCGTCGGCGACGGTTGACCCAGCTTCAGGTAATCGAGCCCGACGTCGTGCAGCGTTTGCAGCTTGTGGGCGATCTTGGGGATCTGACTGAAGTGCTCGAGCGCTTGTTGCACGTCCATCTCGAGCACTTCGGCAATGTTCTTGCCTTTGAACCGCACTTGCAGCGTTTCGTGATTGAAGCGATGCCCTTCGCACACGGGGCACGTAACCCACACGTCGGCCAGGAAGTCCATCTCCAGCCGGTTCGAGCCGTTCCCCTCGCACGCTTCGCAGCGCCCGCCGGCGACGTTGAAGCTGAACCGCCCCTCGGCATAGCCACGCGTCTTCGAGTCGGGCAACTGCGTGAACAGGTTTCGGATGTCGTCGAACACCTTGATGTACGTGGCCGGATTCGAGCGCGGCGTGCGGCCGATCGGCGACTGGTCGATGGCGATCAGCTTGTCGAGGTGTTCGAGGCCTTCGATCCGGTCGTGCTTGCCGGGCTCGCCTTCGCCGCCGTTCAGGTCGCGCCTGAGCGCCTCGACCAGGATGCCGTTGACCAGCGAGCTTTTGCCGCTGCCGCTGACCCCGGTGACGCAGACAAACATGCCCAGCGGGATGTCGACGTCCACACCCTTCAGGTTGTGCTCGGCGGCGCCGAGGATGCGAAGGATGGCCGGTGAGTGCTGAGTGGTGAGTGGTGAGTCGGAATCGACCTCTTCCGCTTTCCGCTTTCCGCTTTCGGCTTTTCCTGTCCGCCGCGTCGCGGGTACCGCGATCGTCCGCTTGCCCGACAGAAACTGCCCGGTGACGCTGCGCGAGTTCTTGCACACCGTCTCGTAGTCGCCCTCGGCGACCACTTCGCCGCCGCGCACGCCGGGCCCGGGGCCAAAGTCGACGATATGGTCGGCCGCGCGCATCGTGTCTTCGTCGTGCTCGACGACCACCACCGTGTTGCCCAGGTCGCGCAGTTGCGTGAGCGTCGCCAGCAGGCGGTCGTTATCTCTGGGGTGCAAGCCGATCGACGGTTCGTCGAGGATGTACAGCACGCCGACCAGTCCGCAGCCGATCTGCCCGGCCAAACGAATGCGCTGCGATTCGCCGCCTGAAAGGGTCGGCGCCGTGCGGCTGAGCGTCAGGTAGTTCAGCCCCACGTTCGTGAGGAACCCCAGTCGGCCGCGAATCTCTTTGAGCACCTCGGCCGCCACGGTTTGCCGCGTGCCGTCGAGTTCCAGGTCGCCAAAGAACTGCGCCGCCTCCGAAACGGCCAGATCGCACACTTCGGGCAGCGACCGGCTTGCGTGGTCTTTGAAAGCCTCGTGCCGGGTGGTGATCATCACGGCACGCGCCTGCTCGTTGAGCCGCGCTCCGTGGCACTGTTCGCACCCAATCGTGCGCATGTACTTTTCGAGCTGGCGCTGCTGCATGCCGCTTTTTGAGTTGCGGTACTTGCTGAGCAGTTCGGGGATCATGCCCTCGAATTTGCCGCCGTACTTGTGCACGCCGCTGCTCTGCTTCCACGAGTAGGTGATGTGCAGCTCGCCGGTGCCGTACAGGATCGCGTCGCGCGCTGGCTTGGGAATCTCTTCCCAGGCGGTTTCCAGCAGCAGGCCCGGCTCGAGGCCGTCGCGGCGCTCGATCGCCTCGGCCACCCCTTCGTAGATATGCCGCTTCCAGCGACCCAGGTCTTTCCAGGGACCGATCAGCTCGAAGCAGCCTTGCTTGAACGAACGACCCTTGTCGGGAATGAGCAGGTCGGGGTCGAAGCTGTAGCTTTCGCCCAGGCCGTCGCAGCCGGTGCACATGCCTTGCGGGCTGTTGAAGCTGAACAACTGCGGGCTGGGCGGCTCGAAGCTGATGCCGCAGTGCGTGCAGGCATAGTGGGCCGACAGGTACAGGTCGTCGGCCGAGCGCGTGCCGCGGCGCGGAGCTTTGGCTTCGGTGGCGGCTTCGGCATCGTCGAGGTCCTGCGGCGCCGCGCCGCGCTCGACCGCGACGACTACGGTCCCTTCGCCCATCCGCAGGGCCAGCTCGACCGCTTCGGCCAACCGGGCACGCTGCCCCGCGCCGGCCGTGAGGCGGTCGATCACCACTTCGATCGTGTGCCGCATCTGCCGGTCGAGGCTGAGGTTGTCGCCGAGGCTGACGACGTTGCCATCGACGCGCGCCCGCACGAAACCCTGCTTGAGCAGATCCTCGAACAGGTCGCGGTACTCGCCCTTTTGCTGGCGAATGAGCGGGGCGAGCACCATGAACTTGGTGCCACTTTCCAGCGTGGCGATGCGGTCGATGATCTGGTCGCGCGTCTGGGCGGTGATCTCGCGCCGACAGCGGGGACAATGCCCGGTGCCGCAGCGGGCGTAGAGCACGCGCAGGTAGTCGTAAATCTCGGTGATGGTGCCCACGGTCGAGCGCGGGTTCTGGCCGCTGGACTTTTGCGAAATCGAGATGCTCGGCGCCAGGCCGCTGATCACGTCGACATCGGGCTTGGGCATTTGCCCGAGAAATTGGCGGGCAAAGCTCGACAGGCTTTCGACGTACCGCCGCTGCCCCTCGGCATACAGCGTGTCGAAGGCGAGCGAGCTTTTGCCGCTGCCGCTCACGCCCGCCAGGCAGATCAGCTTGTTGCGCGGCAACCGCAGGTTGACATCGCGCAGGTTGTGCTCGCGAGCCCCTTGGATAACGATGTCGGAAGCGGGCATAGGCACTCGCGAACAGCGAACTCCGTTTCGGCGGATTTGGGTCGAACCAGTTATTTTAGGGCTTCGGACTCGAATCGCGTAGAGGCTGAAGCTCAGGATTCACGGGTCAAGCGTCGGGATTCGGAGAAAACATGGCCTGGCATCAACATTCGCTGCGGCTGCGACCGCTAGCACGCGGTTTTCATCTGATCACGCGCGAGGTGGTGGCCGCCGTGCCCGAGCTTTCGCGCTGCCGCGCGGGGCTGCTGCACGTGTTCATCCAGCACACCAGCGCGTCGCTCACCATCAACGAGAATGCCGACCCCGATGTGCCGGCCGACTTGGAAAGCTCGTTCAACGCGATCGCCCCCGAGGACTTCCCCTACCGCCACACGGTCGAGGGGCCCGACGACATGCCGGCCCATGTGAAGGCGGCAATGCTCGGCTCGAGCGTGAGCATGCCAGTGCGCGAAGGCCGGCTGTGCCTGGGCACCTGGCAGGGCATTTACCTTTGCGAGCATCGCGATCGCGCCAGCGCGCGCAACCTGGTGCTAACGCTGCAAGGCGAGTTCGACCAGCGCGGCTAGACCACCATCCAGCGGGTCAACCGGCAGCGGCTGAGCGCCCAGGCGGTGAGCACGCAGCCGACGACGGTCCACAGCATCACGCCGGCATCGATGGCCGGCGTCGGACTGAGGTGCAGCTTTGCGATCGCCGATTCGGCCACCTTCACAAACAGCAGGTGCGAGCAGTACATGCCAAAGGCGACGGTCCCCAGGTGCGCGGCCGGTAGCCACGCGCGCCCGGGCAGCCACGCCATGGCGAAGATCGCCAGCGCCACGCCCGCCAGGTTCTCGAGCCACGCATTGCGCCCCAGCGCAACGAGCAGCGCTTCGAGCAGCACGAATGCCAAGAACATCAACACGCTGACCACGGCGCCGCGGCCGTGATCGATCGGTCGTTCGTTCGAGAGACCCGCCCAGGTGGTTCCCCAACAGGCCGCCGGCAGCGCGAGCAGCATGCAGCTCAGCGCTCCGTCGCTCAGCGGCACCCCCAGCGACGGCAGCGAGGCGATCACGCCGCCGGCGATGGCTGTGCCGTGAGCGATCCGCCGTTCGCGGCCTCGGTCGCACGCCGCCAGTGCGCCCAGCAGATACGCGCCGCTGCTGGCCATGAAGATGAACGGCAGGAACCACAGATGGTATGCCCCGCCGGTCCATAAAATGTCCCAGCCGGCGAAGTCGTTGTCTTGCTCGGGAGCAACGAGTTTCTTCGCCGCTTTGAACAGCAGGTAGACCACCGACCAGGCGACGAACGGCAGATAAACACGGCGCACGCGGCCGACGACGTATTCGAGCGTCCCCGCGAAACCGGTGGCGAAGCCTTTGCGATAGGCGAAGTACGTGGCCACGCAGGCGAACAACGGCACGGCAAACCGCGCGACGATGGTCGTCGAGCGCAGCTCGGGAGAGCGCGGCACATGGATCCAAATGATGCACAACATCGCCAGCGTGCGCACCACGTCGAGCCCGCGGTAGCGCGCCGACGACGCAGGCGACGGTAGCGCATTCGTCTCGACCGACGCCGGAAAATCCACCTCCTGCGAGGCTTC
>DASZPI010000142.1:0-4262 GCA_035550355.1 Pirellulales bacterium | reverse complement strand
CCATCTCGGCCATGCCTTCGCTGTACCACACCGGCCCGGTGCGGCCGAACGTTTGCCCGCAGTACGCGTGCACCGCTTCGTGCTGCGGCGTGCCGTGGTCGGCGCCGGCATAGACCACGCTTTTCGCGTCGACAATCTCGCGGTTCGGACCGTTGCCGTAGCCCAGAGTTTGCGTCAGCGTCACGCCGCCGCCGTCTTCGACCATCTGCACGCCCTTGGGGTCGAGCTTGTCGCGGGGCCAGACCTTCAAGTCTTTGATCACGTACATCTCGATCACACCGCGCGCGGGGCGGCCCCAATAGCCGCTCACCAGCTCGAGCATCGTTTCCAGGCGTTCGAGCAGTTCCTTCGCCTCGACAGGCGCGAGGTCGGTGTGCATGAAGAAGTGCTGCGAGCGATAGTCGCCGATCGGTCCTTGGCTGGCGTCGTTGGGGCCGGTCGCCAGCTTGGCCGACTTCACCCCCGTTTGTGCGAAGCCCTTGCCCGCAAGCATCAAGCAAGCGGTGGCGACCACCAGAGAAGCCAGTACCGGCCGCGATGCGGCACAACGGTTCGCGTGCATGCTGATTACCCCGAGAGGGTCTTTTCTCGTTTGTAAGCTTTCGAGCGCGCCGGGTCAAAGAATTGGCGTCGGCTTTTGAACGCTCGCGTGGCTGCCTGCCAATGCGGCGAGCGAAGCGTCGTCGTCAACCTGGGCGACGTCGTCGTGCCGGCAGCGGCCCCTTGCCGTTCGTCGGCCGTGCTGCGAAAATCGACCTGCGGGACAAACCTTTCTTCCCACCGATCCGTAGCAGGGAGTTCGATTATGTCTCGCTGGCTCGCTCGTCCGACGTCGATTTGGGGCGCGTCGGTTCTTTCGCTCGCGCTGGTCCTCGGCACCGCTCCCGTCGTTGGATTTGCTGCCGATACGCCGCCGGCGGCATCCACCGCCCAAGCGCGCGAGAATGCCGTCACCCGCGCCGTCGAGTATTTGCGCACGCGCGGCATTGCCGACGACGGTTCGTACAGCGCGCCCACCGGCCCGGCCGTCACCGCGCTCGTGGCCACGGCGCTGCTGCGCAGCGGACGTTCGCCCGACGAGCCGTTGGTCGCCAAAAGCCTGAAATACATCGAGGGCTTCGTTCAGCCCGACGGCGGCATCTACAAGGCCGATACGTTCTACAAGAACTACGAAACCTGCCTGGCGCTCGTCGCGCTCGAGCACGCCAACGCCGACGGCCGATATCGCGATGCGATCGACCGGGCCAACAAGTTTGTCCGCTCGCTGCAGTGGGACGAAAGCGAAGACGTGAAGCCGACCGACGTGAACTACGGCGGCGCGGGCTACGGCCGCAGCAAGCGCCCCGACCTGTCGAACACGAGTTTCCTGCTCGATGCGCTCAAGGCCACCGGCGCCGGCCCCGACGACGAGGCCATCAAGAAGGCGCTCGTGTTCGTGTCGCGCTGCCAGAACCTTGAGACCGAATACAACACCACCGAGTTCGCCGCGAAGAATCCCGATGGCGGGTTCTACTACACGCCCGCCGGCGGCGGCTCGAGCCAGGCCGGCAATACCGAAGCCGGCGCGCTGCGCAGCTACGCCTCGATGACCTACGCCGGGCTCAAGAGCATGATCTACGCGGGTCTCACGGCCGACGATCCGCGCGTGAAGGCGGCGCTCGAATGGCTGAAGCAGCACTACACGCTGGAGAACAATCCCGGCATGGGCGACTCGGGGCTGTACTACTACTACGATGCCATGGCCAAGGCGCTCGACGCCAGCGGCGAGAACGTGTTCGTCGATGCCGCGGGCCATAAGCATTACTGGCGCGACGAGCTGTCGGCGGCCATCGTTTCGCGCCAACAGGCCGATGGCTCGTGGGTCAACGCCAACGCCCGCTGGATGGAAGGCGATCCGAACCTGGTGACCGGCTACGCATTGTTGGCCCTGTCGTATTGCCAGCCCAAGCCGTCGACCGGCGACGGAGACCGACCTGCCACTCCCGCTTTGCCAAGGAAATGAGATGACGTTTGCTTGTCGCGCTGCTGCGGCGCTGGTGGGTGTCGGCTGGCTCGTGGCACAGCTTCGCGCCGACGATTGGCCGCAGTGGCGCGGTCCGCAGCGCGACGGCGTGTGGCGCGAGACCGGCATCGTCGAAAAGTTCGACGCGCCGCGCGTCATGTGGCGGTGGAGTGCCGAGATCGGCAGCGGCTACTCGGGCCCCACGGTTGCCGCGGGCCGGGTGTACGTCACCGATCGCGTGCGCGAGCCCAGCCAGCAAGAGCGCGTGCACTGCTTCGATGCGCACTCTGGCGCGAAAGTCTGGTCCGACGCGTACGACTGTCCCTACAGCATTGGCTACGAGGCCGGCCCGCGCGCCAGCGTTTCGATCGACTCGGGGCGCGCCTACGCGCTGGGCGGCATGGGGCACTTGCGCTGTTACGATGCCGCCAAGGGCGACCTGCTCTGGCAGCACGATTTGAATGCCGAGTACAAAATCCGCATGCCGATCTGGGGCATCGCGGCATCGCCGCTGGTCGATCGCGATCTGTGCATCGTGCAGATCGGCGGCTCCGAGAACGCTTGCCTGGTGGCGTTCGACAAGCTCACCGGCAAAGAACGCTGGCGCGCCCTGGGCGACGAAGCGTCGTACGCCGCGCCGATCATCATCGAGCAAGCCGGACGCCGCGTGTTGCTCTGCCTGACGGGCGGCAACCTTGCGGGGCTCGACCCCGCGAGCGGCAACGTGTTCTGGACCGTGCCCTTCAAGCCGCACAAGATGGTGATCTCGATCAGCACGCCGGTCGTCAGCGGCCAGCGCGCGTTCGTCACCAGCTTCTACGACGGCTCGCTGATGGTGCAGCTCGACGACCAGCAGCCCACGGCCCACGAGCTGTGGCGGCGGATGGGCCTGGACGAGAAGACGACCGACGCGCTGCACTCGATCATCGCCACGCCGCTGTTCCTGGGCAACTATGTGTACGGCGTCGATAGCTACGGCGAATTGCGTTGTCTCGACGCCGCGACCGGCGACCGGCTGTGGACCAGCACTCTCGCCACGCCGCCGGCGCGCTGGAGCAACATTCACATGGTGCTCAACCCGGTGGCCGCGCCGGAGCCGCGCGTGTGGATGTTCAACGAGCGCGGCGAACTGCTCATCACCCGCCTGTCGCCGAAGGGCTACGAGGAAATTAGCCGCACGAAGCTGATCGATCCGACGACCGACCAGCTCCGCCAGCGCGGCGGCGTGTGTTGGGCCCATCCGGCGTATGCCGATCGCTGCGTGTTCGCACGCAACGACAAGGAACTGGTCTGCGCCAGCCTGGCGGCCGAGTGAGTGGGAAATGCACAATGTCAGCCGTGAGCTGATTCATTCTGCATTCTGCGTTTTGACCTCGGATTTTCCGTCGCCATCCCAACCGATCTTGCAGTTGGGCAGGGCTTGGTGCAGTTTCTCGACGCCGGCCGCGGTGATTCGGCTGCCGCGGGCGTCGATCTTCGTCAGCGATTTCAGCGCTGCCAGATGTTGCAGGCCGACATCGGAAATCGAGGAATCGTCAATCGCCAGCGTTCGCAGCGCCGGCATGCGGGCGACGATGCGGAGCTGCTCGTCGGTGACGCACCGCCGTCCGTTGAGGCGCAGGTAGATCAGCTTCGGAAGCCGCGTCAGCCGCTCGAGCGCTTCATCCGAAACCGGCGGTACAAGCTGCAGGCCGGTGAGTCCCGCACGCTCAAGGCGGGCAATCCGCGCGTCGGTGATCGTGTCGGCAGGCAGGATGATTCGTTGTAACGTCGGAACCGCTGCGATCACGGCGAGCTCGTCGTCCGTCAGCGGCGGCTTCATCCGCACAATGCCGATGGTCAACAAGGTGAGTGAGCCCGACGGCAGCAGCGCGCGGTCGCTGATCTCGTTGAATGCGACGCCATCGGCGCGCCCCGTAACGTAGCCCCCGCGCGCAATGACCCACTCGGCCACTTCGCGCTGGTCGCTGATATTGGGTACGTGCGAAGGTTGCCTCGCGGCGGCAATCTTCTCGCGCGGCACGCGCTGCGAGGTGTAGACTTTCAACAATGGGTCGCCTTCCCGTTGAGATGTGAAAAACAGCAATCTGCCATCGGCGGTAACGCTCGGGTAACCGTTGGCGACCTTCGGCGCGTCGATTGGCATGCCGAGCTTCCGGCGCGGGCCAAAGGGTGCGTCGACGCTGGGCCGTTCGGCCATCCATAGTTCGAGCGTGTCTTTTTGGATCCCGCTTTTGCCCTCCTCGGCGCTATTCTTCTT
>DASZPI010000141.1:0-3930 GCA_035550355.1 Pirellulales bacterium | reverse complement strand
AAACTCTTCGGTAACGTACTGCACCTCGTCGGTCCGGCCGACCGCGGCGTTGGCCTCGGCGTGCGCCCGCGCTTCGGCCTCGATTCCCGCACGGATTTCCTTGCGAATCGTCTCGGGCGTGATGCCGTGCTTGGTGTTGTAGGCCTCTTGCAACGCTCGGCGGCGGGCGGTTTCCTCGATCGTGCGCTGCATCGATTCGGTCACCTTGTCGCCGTACAGAATAACCTTCGCATTCACGTTGCGCGCGGCGCGGCCGATGGTTTGCATCAGGCTGGTTTCGCTCCGCAGAAAACCTTCCTTGTCGGCATCGAGCACGGCCACCAGCGATACTTCGGGCAGGTCGAGCCCTTCGCGCAACAGGTTCACCCCCACCAGCGCTTCGAAGGCTCCCAGGCGCAAATCGCGCAGCAGCTCCACGCGCTCGAAGGCGTCGAGCTCGCTGTGCAGCCACTTGCACTTGATTCCCTGCTCGGTGAGGTAATACGACAAATCCTCGGCCATCCGCTTGGTGAGCGTGGTCACGAGCACACGCTCCTTGACGGCGGCGCGCTCGCGGATCTGCTCCAACAGATGCGGCACCTGCCCGCGTGCCGGGACAACCTCGATCACGGGGTCCAACAAGCCCGTGGGCCGGATGATCTGCTCGACCACCTCGCCACCGCTTTGCTGTAGCTCGTAGGGCCCGGGCGTCGCCGAGACGTAAATCACCTGATCGATTTTTTGTTCCCACTCTTCGAACTTCAGCGGCCGGTTGTCTAAGGCGCTGGGCAGGCGAAAGCCGTGCTCGACCAGCGTGCTCTTGCGGCTAAAGTCGCCGGCGAACATGCCACGCACCTGCGGCACCGTGACGTGCGACTCGTCGACGAAAATCAAAAAATCCTTCGGGAAGTAATCGAACAAGGTGTCGGGAGTCGATCCCGGCGGACGACCGCTGAGCGGCCGACTGTAGTTCTCAATTCCCGGGCAATAGCCCACTTCCATCATCATTTCGATATCGAACCGCGTGCGCGCGTTCAGCCGCTGCGCTTCGAGCAGCTTGCCCTGATCGCGAAAAATTTTCAGGCGATCGTCGAGTTCCTGGCGAATCGAGTCGATCGCCCGGGCGATGCGCTCCTCGGGCAGCACAAAGTGCTTGGCCGGATAAATGTACAGCTCCTCCTTCTGCTCGATGATCTCGCCGCTGGTGGGATTGATAAACGCCAGGCGGTCGATCTCATCGCCCCAGAACTCGATCCGGTAGGCGAACTCCTCGTAGCTGGGCCACAGCTCGACGCAATCGCCGCGCACGCGGAACTTGCCGCGCTGAAATTCGATGTCGTTGCGGTCGTACTGAATGTCGACGAACTTTGCGAGCGTTTGATCGCGGTCGACCTGCTGCCCCTTGCGCAGGCTGACCATCATCGCCTTATAATCAACGGGCGATCCCAAGCCGTAGATGCACGATACGCTGGCAACGATCACCACATCGCGGCGGCTGACCAGCGCGCTGGTCGCGGCCAGGCGCAGACGGTCGATGTTCTGGTTGATCGAGGCGTCTTTTTCAATATAGATGTCGCGCTGCGGGATGTACGCCTCGGGCTGGTAGTAGTCGTAGTAGCTGACGAAGTAATGCACCGCGTTGTGCGGGAAGAACTCCTTGAACTCGCTGTACAACTGCGCGGCAAGCGTTTTGTTGTGCGACAGGATCAGTGCCGGGCGTTCGAATTGGCGAATGACGTTGGCCATGGTGAACGTCTTGCCGCTGCCGGTGACGCCCATCAGCACCTGGCTGCGACGACCGTCGCGCAAGCCCCCGGCCAGGGCGGCAATAGCCTGCGGCTGATCGCCGGCCGGCTCGAAGGCGCTTTCGAGTTGGAAGATCATGCACACTCCGCACGACTGAATTGATCCGAACCCATGATTTTACGCGTCAAGCCAAAAGATGACCACGGACGCACGCCGATCGCCGCCCGATCACGGCGTCGTTTGACAGGCGAGGCGGCGAACCTAAAATGGTCAGTTTCCCATGCGGGCGCATAGCTCAGTTGGTTAGAGCGCAGCCCTGATAAGGCTGAGGTCCCAAGTTCGAATCTTGGTGCGCCCATTCGCGGGGGCTCGGAGCCGGGATTCATGATTCGGGGGTATGTTGGCGCCCCGAATCCTGCATCCTGACCCTCGACACCCGCTCGCGGGGACGTAGCTCAATTGGGAGAGCACCGCCTTTGCAAGGCGGGGGTTGAGGGTTCGAGCCCCTTCGTCTCCAGCTACAAGGCCTTGTAAGTCAATGACTTACAAGGCTCTTTTTTTACCTCCCTGCTTTACCCCCGGCGCGTTTATCCTTTTCCTAAAATGCGCGAGAACGACATGCCTCGACGGGTCTGCGATCCAACGATAACCATTGCGGTGCTAAGCCTAGGATTCCTTTGGATGGCTGATGTTGCCAAGTCGATGGCCGCTGAACCCGATCAGCAGCTGTCCGAATTCTTCCGCGACTATCTCGACGGCGTGTTTGAGTTGCGGCCCTTGGACGCCACCCGGCTTGGCGACCACCGGTTCGACGACCGATTAGATGACGTTTCACCAGAAGCACGCGAGCAATTTGCGCAACTGCAGCGCCGCACGTTGGCTGAAATGCCTCATCGCATCGACGTCAACGGACTCACACCTGATGGCCGAATCGATTATGAGATCTTTCGCGACGAGCTATCGCGGAGCCTCTGGCTGATCGAAAACACGCGGCCTTTCGAAGACGATCCGCGCACCTACTTGGAAGTGATCAATGACTGCACCTACCTGTTGCTTGTGCAGTCGACGTTGCCGCGTGCGCAGAACATCGCCAACGCGGTGGCCAGGATGAAGCAGATCCCGCGGGTCGTCGACGAGGCGAAGCGAGAGCTGAAGAACCCGCCACGGGTCGTGGTCGAGACCGCGCTGCGCCAGACTCGGGGGGCGATTGCTTACTACGACGTCGCAATCCATAGCATGTCGGGGGGCGACGCAGCCGAGCGCAAGACATTGCGCGACGCCAGTCCGCCGGTCGTCGCAGCGTTGCAAGAATTTGCCCGTTTTTTGGAAACCGAACTGCTTCCTCGGGCCAGCGGCGAATGGCGCATCGGACGCGAGAAGTTCGTGAAAAAGTTTGCGCTGGTGACCGACGCGGGTGTAACGGCCGATGAGACCCTGGCGGCGGCCGAAGCCGAACACGATCGCGTGGTGCGCGCGATGTATGCCTTGGCACGACAGACCTGGCACCGCTACTTTCGCAACCAGTCGCCTCCTCCCGACGATGAAGTGGGCCGCCGGGACACCATTTTAGGCGTGCTAAACGCGATCGGCCGAGAGCACGGCACGGCCGCGACACTGGTGGACGACGGCCGTCGCACGGTCGACGGCCTCAAAGAGTTCATTCGTCGCCGCGATGTGCTGCGGCTGCCCGATCCCGACCGCTGCCTGGTGCTGGAAATGCCCGAGTTTCGACGGGGCAATTCCGGGGCATACCTCGATGCCGCCCTGCCGCTCGATCCACAGGGGGTCAGTATCTACGCCATCAGCCCGCCACCGGATGATTGGGACGAAGCGCAACGCCAAAGCTTTCTGGAAGAATACAATCGCCACATGCTCGATATCCTGAGCATTCACGAAGCCTATCCTGGGCACTACGTTCAGTTGGCATATGCCAATCGTTCGCCCTCGTTGATACGGCGGGTATTGCAATCGGGCGTGTACGCAGAAGGATGGGCGGTGTACTCAGAGCAGATGATGTTGGATGAAGGTTATGGCGACGGCGACTCCGCGCTGCGGCTCAGCCAGTTGAAGTTCTATTTACGCACGGTCGTCAACACGATCCTCGATCACCGCATGCACTGCACGCAAATGACTGACGACGAGGCGTTCGCCTTGCTGACCGAGGGGGCATTCCAGTCGGCAGGCGAAGCGCGGCTCAAGATTATT
>DASZPI010000140.1:0-1512 GCA_035550355.1 Pirellulales bacterium | reverse complement strand
TGCAGCAGCCGAGGCGCTTGCCGCGGGCCTGACCAGCCCCGTTGGCAAGCAAATACATCCCCAAACAAGAACGCCTCGGCTGCCAACCAGCCCGGCGCCAAAGTTTGTTGCTCGTTCGATCCGAGCCGCAGCGCGGCCGCGTGCCGCGCTGCGCGCTTGGTCGCACGACCATTATCCGCGGTGCGCCAAGTAACGCCCGAGCAGTGTTGTGGTCGAACTGTCGTGCGCACCGGTGGCCCCTTGTTCGAGCTCGCCCGCAATCCGGCCTGCAAGCACTTTGCCCAGCTCGACGCCCCATTGGTCGAACGAATTGATCCGCCAGATGGTGCCCTGCACGAACACTTTGTGCTCGTACAACGCCACCAGCTTGCCGAGCGCCGCCGGCGTAAGACGATCGAGCAGAATCGTGTTCGTCGGCCGATTGCCTTCAAACACGCGGTGCGGCACCAGCCAGTCGGGCACGCCTTCCGCGCGCACCTGCTCGGCGGTCTTGCCGAAGGCCAGCGCCTCGGTCTGGGCAAAAAAGTTGGCCATCAGCAAATCGTGGTGGCGGCCCATCGGGTTCAAAGTTTGGTTGAAGCCGATGAAGTCGCAGGGAATGAGCTTCGTGCCCTGATGAATGAGCTGATAGTACGCGTGTTGACCGTTGGTGCCCGGCGTGCCCCACACGATCGGCCCGGTTTGATAATCAACCTCGTTGCCGGCGAGCGTGACGTGCTTGCCGTTGCTTTCCATGTCGAGCTGTTGCAGGTACGCGCTGAACCGGCCGAGATAATGGTCGTAGGGCAGCACGGCCAGCGACTGGCAGCCGAAGAAGTTGTTGTACCAAACGCCCAGCAGGCCCAGCAGCACCGGCAGGTTCTGGTTCCAGGGCGCGGTGCGGAAGTGCTCATCCATGGCATGAAAGCCGCCGAGCATTTCGCGGAAATTGTCGGGACCGATCGCGAGCATCAGCGACAGCCCGATCGCCGAGTCGTACGAGTAGCGTCCGCCCACCCAGTCCCAAAACTCGAACATGTTGGCCGTATCGATGCCGAACTTTGCCACTTCGACGGCATTGGTCGAAACGGCGACAAAGTGCTTGGCCACGGCCAACTCGTCGCCCAGCTTTTCGACACACCAGCGCCGCGCCGAGTGCGCGTTGGTGAGCGTTTCGAGCGTGGTGAACGTCTTGGAGGAGATGATGAACAGCGTCTCTTCAGCGTCCAAATCCACCAGCGCCTCGGCCAGGTCGCTGGCGTCGATATTCGAGACAAAGCGGAATCGCATCTCGCGCCGGCTGTAGTGGCGCAGCGCCTCGTAGGCCATCACCGGTCCCAGGTCCGAGCCGCCGATGCCGATGTTCACCACGTTGCGGATTGGCTTGTTCGAGTGGCCGCGCCAGGCGCCCGAGCGCACGCGCTCGCAGAACGCCGCCATCTTGTCGAGCACGGCATGCACTTCGGGCACGACGTCGACTCCATCGAGGACAATCCGTTCGGTCTTCGGCGCACGCAGCGCCACGTGCAGCAC
>DASZPI010000139.1:0-1543 GCA_035550355.1 Pirellulales bacterium | reverse complement strand
GATCTTTGTGCTGGCGCGCGGCGATGTGACGAAGCCCGGCAAACTCGTTGGCCCCGGCGCGATCGCGGCAATCACCGCGCTCGATGGGCGGTTCGACCTGCCGGCCGACGCCGATGAATCGCAGCGCCGCGTCGCCCTGGCGCGCTGGATTGTCGATCGCGACAATCCACTCACCTGGCGAAGCATTGTGAACCGCGTGTGGCAGTATCATTTTGGCCGCGGCTTGGTCGATACGCCCAACGATTTCGGCCGGATGGGCGGCGCGCCCAGCCATCCCGAGCTGCTCGATTGGTTGGCGGTGTGGTTTCGCGATGAGGCCGGCGGATCGCTCAAGCAATTGCATCGCCTGATCGTCAGCAGTGCCACGTATCGGCAATCCTCGCAGCGCGACGCCGCATCGACCGCGCGCGCCGTGGCGATCGACGCCGACAACCGTCTGCTATGGCGGCAGAATCGGCGGAAGCTCGAGGCCGAAGCGATGCGCGACAGCATGCTAGCCGTGGCCGACAAGCTCGACCCGACCATGGGCGGCCCCAGCTTTCAGGACTTTGTGATCGAAGAGCCGAACCATTCGCCGCACTACGAGTACAACCAGTACGACGCCGACGATGCGAAGTCGCATCGCCGCAGCGTCTATCGATTCCTGGTGCGCTCGAAGCAGCAGCCCTGGATGGCGACGATGGACTGCGCCGATCCGTCGATGCTGGTCGACAAGCGAAACCAGACGATCACGCCGTTGCAGGCGCTGGCACAAATGAACAATCAGTTCGTGCTCGTCATGGCCCGGCACTTTGCCGAGCGCGTCGAGCGCGACGGCGGCACGCTCGACGAGCAAGTAGCACGAGCCGTGCGCCTGGCGGTGCAGCGCCCGCCGACGCCCGACGAGCTGCGGCAGCTCGTCGATTATGCCGGCGTGCACGGCATGGCGAATACGTGCCGCATTCTGCTGAATCTGAACGAATTTGTGTTTGTCGATTGAGGGTCGCTATCGATGTCCGCGCCCGGCCGTTCTCCATTCTGTCGCCACGACGTCGCGCGCGACATGTCGCGGCGCGAGTTTTTGTGGTCGTCGGGCGGCGGGCTCGGCGGCATCGCCTTGGCGTCAATGCTCGGGCAACAACAAACGCTCGCCAGTCCCGGCGCAGCGGCCGCCCTGAACGGCGGCTTGCATCATCCGGCCCGGGCGAAGCGCGTCGTGCAATTGTTCATGGCCGGGGGTGCAAGCCACATCGACCTGTTCGATTACAAGCCCGAGTTGATCAAGCATCACGGCGAGCCCAGCGACTTTGGCGAGCACGTCGAGGCCTTTCAGGACGGCCTGGGGCCGTGGCTGCGGCCGGTGTGGGACTTCAAACCGTACGGCGCCTCGGGCAAGATGCTCAGCGACGTGGTGGCCGACTTGGGCGACGTGGTCGATGAGATCGCCTGGGTGCACAACGTGGTGGGCAAGACCGGCGTGCACAGCCAGGGGACCTTGTTGCAGACCACGGGGTTCAATCGTCCCGGCTTCCCGGGCATGGGTTGCTGGGTGTGCTACGGCCTG
>DASZPI010000138.1:0-1635 GCA_035550355.1 Pirellulales bacterium | reverse complement strand
CCGAACTGTTTGTGGGGCGGAGCCCCACGGTGTCGACGTTATATCTCTACCTGCACAGAGAAGAGAGCGAGGGGTCAGTTGACATTGGACTTAGTCCGCTTGCCCGCGGACTGACCGATTAGCAGTTTGTTGAAATTTGATCCCAACACTGTTCTGGCATGTCTAAAGTCCGAGAAGCTGCCTAATGTTTGTGCAATTTCGTTCGCTTTTGCCTAATTTCTAAGCAGTTCTTGAGTCCCTGAACGAGCGGCAATGAGAAATTCAACAAACTGTTAGGTCGTGTTAACAATTACTTCAGCCACAACAAGATGCAGCGGCAATAGAGCATGGCGGCGAAGTGTTGCGAGAGCTTTTCATAGCGCGTGGCGATGCGGCGATAGTGTTTGAGCAGATTGAAGCAGCGTTCCACCAGATTGCGCGCTCGGTAACGATGACGATCGTAGTCTCGCAGGTGCTTGCGATTCGAACGGGGTGGAATGACGGCTTCGGCGTTCCGGGCCGTGATGGTTTCGATCAAGGCATCCGCGTCATATCCCTTGTCGGCAATCACCGCGCCCGTGCCTGGCGCTTGATCGAGGAGAGTCTGGGCTTGCGTGATGTCGGCTTGCTCCGCCCCGGTGAGAGTAAAGCCGAGGGGATTGCCGAGCGCGTCGACGAGGCCATGGATTTTGGTGCCGAAGCCGCCTCGAGCGCGTCCCAGAGCCTGCGGGCCGTGTTTTTTTTGGCACCGGCGGCATGTTGGTGGGCGCGAACGGCCGTGCTGTCGAGCATGACTTCTTCCAAGTCCCGGTCGCTGCTGAGGGCGCGAAACAAGCGCTCCCAGACGCCGCGTTTGGCCCAGCGTGCAAAGCGCGTGAACGTGGTGTGCCAGTTCCCCAGTTCCGGGGGCAGATCACGCCACGGCGCGCCCGTCCGTCCGATCCATAGCACGGCCTCCAAAAACAGCCGATTGTCCTTCGCCGTTACGCCACAGTCGGTCGCCTTGCCAGGAAGCAAATCCCGGATCCGTTCCCACTGGTCATCCCGCAACACCTTTCGATCCATTGCCCCAACTCCTTCACCGAGTTGGGAACGTATCTTAACCTAATTGTTAACACGACCTAATGGGTTTACCAACTCCGCAGTGGCGGTTCCGACGCGATTTTCCGCAGCGCTTCCGTGGTCACACGGGGCCGCTGTCGACGGAGTCCGGTGAAGAGACTTACTGGCGTGATAGTGACGTTGACAACATGGTAGGTCTAACATATCCTGCCTTCGCGTCCCGTTACATGCTTTGGGGACGCCGCTGCCACTGCCTCTGCGGTGGTGGAATTGTGTTACGGAGATGGCATTCCTCCGCTAACCGCCTGTAGCTTGGCTACGGTGCTGATGATGCCTACATGACCTGATGGATAGGTACGTGTAGGCGTTCGCCAACCGCTTATCGATCAGGGTGTAAGTACGCCAGGATCGAAAGTGAGTCAGGCAAGCTTAACGATATTGGCCGACGGCGGGGGCTGCATCCTTAGCCCTTTTTGCCCATCACCGATTGTCGGCCAATCATTGAGGGATCGGCCTTTCCGGCCAGCCTTTCGCTACGCGAAAGGCGTCTCGTTTTTTGTTCGATGCGAAACGCACTCCCCAGCCAAATGGCGC
>DASZPI010000137.1:0-1853 GCA_035550355.1 Pirellulales bacterium | reverse complement strand
CGAGACCGCGCCCGCCGGCCAGATCGTCGACGTGTTCGCCACCGGCCCCGCCCAGCCGGTCACGAAGACGCCCGGCGAGGACACGATGATGATCGTGGCCCGCCACCGCTCGGGACTGACCTCGCGCCTGCTGCACACCTGGGCGGTCCCCTGGCGCTTCCCGCCCTTTGACGCGTCGAAGGTGCTGCTCGAGAACGGCGCCCTCTATTTCGATTCGCGCAGCCTGGGCGGCCGCGCCTACGGCCCGAACGGCCACCGCTGGCTCTGGCCCACCGTCCGCGACGGCGGCGGCTACCGCGCGATGTGGATCGACTTCCTGGCCGCCGCCGAGACCGGCCGCCCCCCCGAGCTCACGCTGGACGACGTCTTCGCCGACTTCGCGTACCTCGACGCCGCTTACCGCTCGAAGGCCAGCGGCCGCCCGGAGACGCCCAAGCATGCCCCTGACAGGGCCGCTACTCACGCGCAGTGAGCAGTTGGCCATTCCGGCCGACGTCGCTTACCCAAACGTCTGAGTCGCCAGCTGAGAACGGGACGGGCGTCTGGTTCGTCGTGCCCTCGTTGCTCCTAATCGGCACGGTGCAAGTCATCCGGCGCTGCCTTGACCGCCCTTTTTGAGCGACCTCAGCTCTGCCAGGGAGCCATTCCCGCATGTTGTGAAGTATCTCGTGCCGCGCCGCGGCTACTGATATTCATCGCGACGAAACTCGGAGGAGGGGGGCAACGAGTTTCTGACGTCAGGAGGACGATGGTGATGCGACGAAAACCCAACCCGGCTTCCGGATCCTCGAACGCCTGGGTTGGGAGCAATCCGTAAAGGTCGCAATTCACCAGAGTGTGCGCGGGGTCGGACACCCGCGCTGCTGACGTCTACCGACCGAGGGGTAAACCGTTGGCAACAGAAGGAGGATGACATGCCGATGGCAAAAGAAGCGGGATTGTGTCGGTTGGCAATTGTCGTGGCGCTCGCGGGCTCGGCGGCGTCGTGTTTGGGGTCTGACGACGGTAAGGACAAGACCTCTGGGGCACTCCTTACGAACGTCTCTTACAAGTTCGGCGGAGTAACCCTGCAAACGCATGGCGGAACTGATCCGTGGGGAACGCTTTTTGGATCAGCGGCGTACTTTTCTTACGTCCGCACGGACAGCAAGATCGGCATCATCGTTGAAACCGATCTCGGAAATGGTACCGGACAAAACGCCACGACTTACAATTTTTCGGATACCACAAACGGGGGAGCCTCGCTCGTTTCATACAACGGACTCCTTTGGATGTTTTATTTTGGAATGAACCATCAACTGTACATGAGACGATCAAGCACTGGCGCTGCCGGCAGTTGGGACGGACCGTATCAGCTTTCCGGGAGCGGGCAATTCACCCCAGCGCCGGTTGTGTGGAATGACACTTTATACCTTTACTCTGCTGAGGTTTGTACGCCAGGATGCAACGGCTCTGAGATTCTCCAAGGGCACATGTCCGGCGCCCAATACATTGCCGATGGAAGTATTAACGAATTCACCAACAATACGGTTACGGCTGCATCGTGGAATGGACTCTTGTACGTTTCTTGGGCTGGAACGGACAGCGACAACCCCATTTATATCAAACACTATGACTCGTACTTTGGTTGGTCTAGCCCTTATAACATTC
The DNA here is from genome assembly GCA_035550355.1 of Pirellulales bacterium. Taxonomy (GTDB): domain Bacteria; phylum Planctomycetota; class Planctomycetia; order Pirellulales; family PNKZ01; genus DATAXP01. Next base: position 203 of record DASZPI010000137.1, on the reverse strand, counting down.
CCAACAATTGGGGTCGCCCAGCATTCTTTCAGGTGGGGGATGGTGACCTCGCGATCGCTTACCGCGGCAGCAACGGGCACATTTATAGAGTGTATACAAACGATGGCATGAATTTTACTTCGCCGATCGGCGACAACGCGAGCACAACGAACCAGACACCCATCCCATTCATGCAGTGGTTCGCGAGTGACCTCTGGGTCGTC
>DASZPI010000136.1:0-5229 GCA_035550355.1 Pirellulales bacterium | reverse complement strand
GGCGTTGGGCAAGGCATGTCGCTTGCCGCTTTCGCCGGCCGTCAGCAGCACGGCGCCCATCGAGGCTGCCTGCCCGATGCAGTACGTCGCCACGTCGCAGGTGACGAACTGCATCGTGTCGTAGATGGCGAGCCCGGCCGTAACGCTGCCGCCCGGCGAGTTGATATACAGGTGGATGTCGGCCTCGGGATCTTCCGATTGCAGGAAGAGCAACTGGGCGACAATCGAGTTGGCGACTTCGTCGTTAACCTGCGAACCCAAAAAGACAATGCGATCCTTGAGCAGCCGGCTATAGATATCCATAGCCCGCTCTTCGCGGCCGCTCTTTTCAATGACAAACGGAATCAACGGCATCGGTTAGTCGTCCTTATCTTCTTGCTCGGCGGCGAGCTGCTGCTTGGTCAGGATGCCATCGACCACGCCGTATTCCTTGGCCTGCTCGGCATGCATGTAGAAGTCGCGGTCGGTGTCCTTGGCAATGCGGTCGATCGGCTGACCGGTATGCGACGCGAGGATTTTGTTTAGCCGGTCGCGCTCGCGGAGGATCTCGTCGGCCTGAATGGAAATGTCCGAAACCTGGCCGCCGACCTGGCCATACGGCTGGTGAATCATCACCTTCGAGTGCGGCAGCGCGTGGCGCTTGCCTTTCGTGCCACCGGCCAGCAGCACGGCGGCCCCGCTGGCGGCGAGCCCCACGCAGTAGGTGGCGACCGCGCAGGTCAGGATCTGCATCGTGTCGTAAATCGCGAGCGTTGCGGTGACGCTGCCGCCCGGCGAATTGATGTAGAAGTGAATGTCCTTGCGTCGATTCTCGCTTTGCAAGTACAGCAGCTTCATCACCAATTCGTTGGCGTTTCCGTCGAAGATTTCGCCCTGCAAAAAGATGATGCGGTTCTCGAGCAGCAGATCGCCCAGCGTGAGCTGCCGCTGCCGCTGATAGTCGCGGTAGTTGAGTTCGGGCCGCACGGGGCTCGGCCAGGTCAGGTTGCTCATGATCGTCCTTTAGTTCCGGCGCGTTACTCGCCGGGAGTCGCAGTCGGTGTTTCTTCAACTTCGCCGCCGGCCGCTTCGTCGAGCGCTTCGGCCTCGGGCGTTTCGATTTCGTAGGGAACGTCCTTGAACTTGGCATGGCTGAGGATCAGTTCGATCGCCTTGCGCTCGACAATCTGGTTGCGCAGGGCGTCCATCAAACCGCGCTTTTCCAGGTGGGCCCGCACGCGGCGGGGGCTTTCACCGCTTTGGGCGGCAATCAGCTCGATCTCGGCGTCGTAATCCTCGGGCGAATCCTCGATCTTCTCCTCTTCGGCAATGCGTTCGAGGATGAAATGTTCTTTCAGGCTGCGCGCCGTCGACGACTGGCTGTTCTGGCGCAGCTCGTTGATGTGGGCGCGAATTTCCTCTTCGCCGAAGCCGCTGCGGCGCAGTTCCAGGATGCTGCGTTCGAGCTCGCGGGCCGCCTGGCGCTTCAACAATGACGGCGGAAGATCCCAATCGGCGGCGACCGTCAGCGAGCCGAGGATTTGCTGGCGGGCACGCTGTTGCTGCTCGTAGCTCAAGCGTCGTTCGAGATTGCCTTTGATCGCGTCGCGGAGCTCGGCTTCGGATTGGAAGCCGCCCAGCTCTTCGAGGAACGCCGGCGTCATCTCGGGCAGCTCGAGCTTCTTGACTTCCAGGACTTCGAACTTGGCCTGGATGGTTTTGCCGCGCAGTGCTTCGTTCGGCGCGTCGTCCGATAGTTTTGCTTCGCCGGTGCGGGTTTCGCCGGCCTTGACGCCTTTCATCAGTTTGTCGAAGCCTTCGACGCGGCCGTCGCGGAAGCTGAGCACGCGGCGAATCCGCAGCGTTTGCTCGTCGAGCTTCTGGATCTCGTTGTCGCCGTCGGTAAACGTCACGTTCACGGCCAGATAATCGCCGGCCTTGGCTGCGCCGTCGTGCGGGACGAGCTTGCCGTGGCGGGCCATCATCTTTTGCAACTCGGCATCAATGTCGGCATCGCTGAAGGCACGCGTCGGCCGTTCGATGCTCAAGCCTTTCCACTGCGGCAGATCGAACTCGGGGCGGACCTCGATGTCGAACTCGAACGTCATCGGCCCATCCTCGGGCACCACGATCGAAGTCGGATCGAAATCGGGCTCGCTGATCGGCGTCAGCTTATGGTCGTCCGACAATTGGCCCATGCTGTCGACCAGCAGCGAGCTCTTGATTTGGTCGGTGACTTCCTTGCGGAATTTGCGCTCGACGAGCTTGCGCGGGGCGCGGCCCTGGCGGAAGCCCGGCACCTCGGCCTTGGGCATCAACTCGCCAAAGGCGTTGCCCAGGTAACGCTCGATGTCCGACCGCGGCACAACGACCGTCACATGGCGCTCGCAGGCGCTTTTGTGGTCGATCTTCACTTCCAGGTCGAGCTTTTGAGGCGCTTCGGCCTCGGTTCCTTCGGCCTCTATCGCCTGGTTCGAATCGTCTTCAACGGCTTGATCGCGTGCCATGCCGAAACTTTCTACCTAAGGTGCCTACTTATGCGCTTTCGCGCGGTGAATCGAAGCTGTGAATCCTGGCTCTGAATCGTAGCGGTCGAGCGAAGGCGGTCAAAAGCGGGTGATGGGATTCGAACCCACGACAACGACGTTGGCAACGTCGTGCTCTACCAACTGAGCTACACCCGCAAAAACTGCCGCTATCGCGAACTGCCGATGCTTTGCCGCTTGAACAAAGCGGCCTCTGGGGAAGGGCTGGAACTGTGGATTATAGGGGCAAGTGGGGGGCTTGCAAGGGCAGTTGAGGCGCTCGGACCCGGTGCCCGGCGGTGCATCCGGAATGCACTTCATTGCCCGTGCACTTTTCCTAGGTATAGTAAGTAGTTGTGTCGCGCCAGGCCGGCCATTCGGCAGCGCCGCCGCGACGATCGTTCGGCTCGTTCTGGGGAATCGTGACAGCACCGATGGAAGCTAAACTCGTCGTCGCTAGCGGCAAAGCGACCGCTCAGGAAATTGTCCTTAAACTTCCCGCTGTCATCGGCCGCGCTCGCGAGTCGGGAGTGCGGGTGCTGCATCCATCGGTCAGCCGCCGGCATTGCGAGCTTTACGAGCTCGACGGCGCGCTGGTGGTGCGCGATTTCGGCTCGACGAACGGCACCTACATCGGCGCCGATCGGATCAAGGCAGAGGCCCTGCTGAAGGCAGGCGACACGCTCACGGTCGGTCCCTTGACCTTTCGCGCGGTGTACGAACACGCGGGCGCGTATCCGCCGATCGGTGGCCTGCAGATCGAAGCGCCAGAGCCGAGCATCGACGCCACCCAGGACTTCGTCGGGCAATTGGATATCGACGAGCCGGCAGCACCAGCCGCTGACGACGAACCGTTGGCGCCGACGGCCGAAGAAGAGTTCGAGCCGCTCGAAGCCGCGGCAGGCGAGCCCGAGGCAGATTCCAATCTCTCCGATCGCACGATCGAAGAGACATTGATGTTCGAGCCGGCGGAGGAGCCGATCGAAGCCTTCGGCGCCTCGGCCGAACCGGTCGAAGAGCCGCTTGGTCTCACGTTCGACGAGGCGGCCGAAGAACCGGTCGCGTCCGCCGAGCCGGAAGCGCCGGCCAAGGCTGCCGATTCGCCGGAAGACTTCTTCGCCAGCCTCGCCATGGCCGACGAGGCCGAGCTGCCCTCGGCTACCGAAGGGCCGGAGGCCGTATTCGAGGAATCCGACGAACCGGCCATGGAAGCCATCGAAGAAGCGATGGAGCCGGTCATCGACTTTGCGTCGGCGGCCGACGAGGAGCCGTTGGCGGCCGATGCGGAGCCGATCGCAGAACTTGATGAGCTGCTGTTCGAGGAAAGCGTCGGTGAGGCGGCCGAGCCGCCGATCGCCGCGGAGTCCATCGACGATGTTATTTCGAGCGAATTGCCGCCCGAGCCGGTCGAAGCCGAGGCCGCACCCGTCGCTGCGGAAAGCGAACCAGCGCCCGAGTTGGACGATTTTTTTGCCAGCCTGGCCGCCGAACCCGAACCAGCCGCCGAGGCGGCCGCCCCGGTCGAGTTTGCCGAACAACCGGAGGCGCCGCGCGCTGAAACACCGTCCGAGCCCGACGAAGCGATGTTCGCCGACCTGGCGTTGAACGAAGAGCCCGCCGCCGATGCGGAGTTTGCATTCCTCGACGAAGTTGCAGAGGTCGACGAAGTTGCAGAGGTCGACGAAGTTGCAGAGGTCGAGGAAGTTGCAGAGGTCGAGGAAGTTGCAGAGGTCGAGGAAGTTGCAGAGGTCGAGGAAGTTGCAGAGGTCGAGGACGTTGCAGAGGTCGAGCCCGCCGCGCCCATCGCGGAGAGCGGGTCGCAGGTTGCCGACGAAGGGGTCGAAGCGGTCGACGAGCCTACGTTCGACCACGGCGAACCTCAGGCCGATGAGCAACCCTTGTTCGCCGAACAACCGCCGGTCGCTCCGGTCGCCGAGGAAGCATCGATTGAAGACCTGGAGGTGACCGAAGAGCCGGTCGTATCGCTCGAGTCGGCGCCCGACGATGCCTTCGATCCGAGCGAATTTCTTGCTGCCGAGCCCCAGCCGGCGAGCGAGCAGCCCATCGCGAGCTTCGATGAGACGGAACCGTCGGCAGCGACCGCCGACGAAGCGCTCGAGCTTGAAGCGCCGCCTGAGTCGCATGACGAAATCGTTGCCGAGCAGATCGTGTTCGATGTTGCGGAACGGGCCGAGGCCGAAGCCGCGTCGGACGCCCCGGCCGGCGCGTGGGAATTCTTGATCGACGAGCGCTCCCCCGCAGAGCAGCCACCGATCGAACTTCCTGAGGAGCCTTCCGAGGAATCGGCTCCCGAAGCCGCAGGCGAGCTCGACGAACTTGGGCTGATGCCCACGGCCACCGAATCGGCGATCGAACCTGAGTTCGCCGAGTTGTCGGAGATCGAAGCAGCGACCCCGAGCGAGCCGGCGGCAACGAGCGACGACGATGCCGCTTGGGGGTTCTTGTCGGAAGAAATGCCCCCCGCGCCGAGCGTGTCGCCGGTCGAGCCCGGCGCCGAGGCCGAACCTGCGCTGCCGGTCGATGAAGCTGCGCGCGAAGCGTTGCCGATCGAGCAGTCGCAGCCCGAAGGATGGCAAGAGCCCGAGCCGATTGAGTCGGCCGCCGAGGATGACGCCCCTTGGATGTTCTTGTCGGAGGAAGAAGCTGCCGGGCCGATCGAGGCCAGTGCCGAGCAAGGCACGGATGCCGGTGCACCGGAACTTGA
>DASZPI010000135.1:0-3375 GCA_035550355.1 Pirellulales bacterium | reverse complement strand
TCGATTCCTCAGGGTTCACCACGTCGCGCTTCCATCGCTGGTTCGATCACAAGTACGGCAAGGTTCGCCAAGAACACGAGTGGGTCAAGGTCCACCTGATGTGCGGCGTGCGCACGAACGTTGTTACGGCGGTCGAGATTCACGACAAGCTGGCGGCCGATGCTCCGCAGTTGCCGGCACTGGTCAACGCCACGGCATCGAACTTCACGCTACGTGAAGTCTCTGGCGACAAAGCCTACGGCAGCTACCGAAACTACGATTGCATCGAATCGCATGGCGCGACGCCGTTCATCCCATTCAAAGACAAGATTCACCACGCCCGGCGCGGCGGCCTATGGGCAAAAATGTTCCACTACTTCCACCTGCGACGCGATGAGTTCCTGTCGCATTACCACAAGCGCAGCAATGCCGAATCGACATTCAGCATGATTAAGGCGAAGTTCCGGGATCACGTTCGCAGCAAAACCGACGTGGCAATGGTCAATGAGGTTCTGTGCAAGATTCTCTGCCACAACCTCTGCCGACTGATTCATGCGTCATACGAACTTGGAATCCAAGCGACTTTTTGGGCAGAATCGAAGTCTGCACAACAAGTCGCAGCAATTTAGAGGTTTTTGTGCAAAGCCCCCGGAGGGAGAAGGTCTGATGGTGACATCACTCGCGCCGCTGCTGATAAATCGCCTGCAACAGGCTTTCCACGTCGGCGTATTTCTTTTTCGCCTTCAGGGCTGTGTCGAGCAGCTTGCGCGATTCGCTTTCCGAGTGCCCCAGCGTGCGCAGCACTTCGAAGGTTTCTTTCACCACATCGTGCTCGACATCTGCCAGGGTGGGTGCGTCGCGGTCGACCATCAGCGCGAACTTCGGCACCTTGCGGCGGAGCTTCGCGATGATCCGCTCGGCGGTCGCGGGGCCGACGCCCGGCAGCGAGGCGAGCGTGGTCGTGTCCTGTTCTTCGATCGCGGTGGCCACCTCGCGCACGGGGCGAACCATCGCGCGCAGGGCTTTTTTTACCCCCACGCCATCGACCGAGCAGATCAAGTCGAAGAACTCTCGCTCCGCTTCGTTCAAAAAGCCGATGATCCGCGGCGTAAGCCGACCCTGCATGGGGTTGCCTTCGAGGTACTCGATGGTGTGCAGCGAGATCGTCTCGCCGAGGCGCCCTTGCAGATGCCGGCGCGTGAACTCGGGGATGCGCACTTCGTACTCGAAGGCGTCGACCTTCAGGGTCAACTCTTCGGAACCCAGGGCGAGCAGTTGGCCGGTGATTTTGGTGATCATGATTTTGTGTTCACGGCTTCGCCCGCGCGGCGCGCGCTAGCGCCACCCACTCGGGCTGCGCGTAGTAATGGCACAACGCTACCGCGAGCGCGTCGCTGACATCGTTCGGCTCGGGTACCCGCGGCAGGCGCAGTTCTTTTTGCACCGCTTTTTGCATTTGCACCTTGGTGGCGCGTCCGTGACCGGTGAGAGTTTTTTTGACGCGCGTCGACGCATAGCTGCTAACCGGGATGCTTGCCTGCGTCGCCGCCAGGCAAATCACGCCGCGGGCATGCCCCATCAGGATCGCCGTGCGCGGCCGTTTGTAGTGCGAATAGAGTTGTTCGACCGCCATGACCGATGGCCTCATCGCGGCAATCAGATCGACCAGATCGGCGTGAATCTCGGCCAAGCGATGCGGCATTGACCCGCGGGTGCGGCCGCGAATCACCCCCGCCTCGCACACTTTCGGCCCGCCGACGGCGACTTCCAGAATTCCGTAGCCAGTGGTGTTGAGCCCAGGATCAATTCCCAATACTCGCGGCAGAGAGGTCATCGTTTCGCCGTCCAGGTGGTGCCGCCAGCGCGGTCTTCGAGCGCGACGCCCAGCGTTCCCAGATCGCTGCGAATTTTGTCGGCCATCGCGAACAGCGCCTTGTTCTTTGATTGCTTTGCCTCGGCCCGTAGGTCGGCCCGCAGATCGATGAGCAATTTCATTAAGCCGCTCACCAGCGCGTCGTCGGCCGCGGGCGCTTTGGGCGATTCGAAAAACAGACCCAGCACCTGACCAAGTTCTTTCAGCAACGCGGCGCCTTCCTCGAAATCAGCTCGCTCCGCGCCATCGGCGCCCGTTGGCGATTCGAGTTTTGCGTCGTCGGCCAATCGATTGAGCGAGGTCACCAATTCGTGCAACACCCCCACTGCGCCACCGGTGTTGAAATCATCGTTCATGTACTCGACAAAGCGTTGGTAGAACGTGCCGAACTCGGGCCGCTTGAATTGACGCGCCGGATCGAGCTTTTGCGGTACCGCGAGGGCGTAGAAGCTGCCCGACGTGATGCGTCCGAACCGCTCGGCGAGCCGACGAAACGCATCGTACGATTTCTCGGCCGCCACCAGCCCGGGAGGCAACGCCTGCGTTTTGGGATCGAAGTCGCCCAGGTCGATGGGCGAGCGATAATGCGTGCTGATCACGAAGAATCGCAGCACTTCGCCCGATACTTTATCCAGCGCGTCGACGACGTTGATCACATTGCCGACCGAACCGGCCATCTTGCCTTTGCCCATCTTCAGCAGGCCGTTGTGCATCCAGTACTTGGCAAAGGTTTTGCCGGTGCACGATTCGCTCTGCGCCAGTTCGTTTTCATGATGCGGAAATTGCAGGTCGAGGCCGCCGCCGTGGATGTCGAGCGTCTGCCCCATTCCTTGATCGCGCAGCACTTTCAAGCTCATCGCAGTGCACTCAATATGCCACCCCGGCCGCCCCGGCCCCCAAGGGCTGTCCCACGCCGGCTCGCCGGGCTTCACGCCTTTCCACAGCGCAAAGTCGCCGGGATTGCGTTTCTTGTCGCTGACTTCGATCCGCGCGCCGGCTTCCATTTGTTCGGGATCGCGGTTGCACAGCTTGCCGTAGTCGGCGTCGCGCGTCACGTCGAAGTACACGTCGCCACCCGCCGGGTAGGCAACATCCTTCCTGATGAGCGTCGCGATGACTTCGATCATGTCGCCGATCGTCTCGGTCGCCTTGGGCATCACGTCGATGCCAGTCACGTTCAACGCTTTGAGGCAGGCCAAATAGTCGGCCGTCATGCGCGTGGCCAGGTCTTGAACCGTGGCGCCGAGCTCCTTGGCTCGCACGATCAGCTTGTCGTCGACGTCGGTGATATTGACAATCCAGGTGACCTGGTAGCCGCTGTAGGCGAGCCAGCGCTTCACCGTGTCGAAGATCACCGGCCCGACCATGTGCCCGATGTGGCTGGGCTTGTAGACCGTGGGGCCGCAGACGTACATCGTGACGCGAGCCCCGGAATGCACCGGCTTGAATTCTTCTTTCGATCGCGACAGGGTGTTGTACACGCGGAGCACGTCACATTTCCTTCTAGCTTCTGCCTACGGAGC
>DASZPI010000134.1:0-8803 GCA_035550355.1 Pirellulales bacterium | reverse complement strand
CAAGTATTTGAAGACGCATTTGCTGGTCACCGCGCAAACTCGCGCGCAGTTGCCCAGTTCGTTTGCGACGCGCCGTTTGGGTAGCGTGCGATTGGTCAATATCGCCGGATCGGTCGAACTGTACGAAGTCGTGCAGCCTAGTTCTATGTGGACGAAACTACGCGACGATTACGAACGAGCGCTGGCATTGTTCGACGCCGGTCAGCCGGCGGTTGCGGCCGACATTCTCAAGGGCGCTTTAGAAAGATCGCCCGACGACGGACCGACGGCACTGCTGCTCAACCGTTGCAACGACACAACTTTGCCGCCCGCACCGCTAGGCGATGAAAGCAGCTCGCGCGTGTGGACATTGCCTGGCAAGTAACGCGTGCGCCCCCACCTTAAGCGCGTCGCAATGCTATCGCTCATTGCGTCCGCAGCGATCCAGAAGTAGGCTTGAGCATCGTGATTTTGGCTAAATCCCGATTATCCTACGGGTTTTTTGCATGATGGTCCGTCTGCTTCGTGCCGCAGTGGTGGGCTGCTTGCTGTCTGTGCTCGTCGCGGTTCCCGCACCGGCCGCCGAGTTGCAGGGCTGGCAGACGATGCGCGTGATTCACCAGGAAGGCAATCCCGATCACGCGTTAGTCGCCAAGCTCGGCGGCAATGCTCGCGATCAACTGATCGTTGTGAATACCCGGCAATCGCGGCTCGACATCTATCAATGGTTACCCGCCAAACAGCGGGCCAAATCGCCGGCGGCACTCGACCCGTTGCGGCCGAATGAATTGCCGATGGCCCCCGAATGGTCGCACCACGAGCTTGATCTCGACGAATTGCCGGCCGATGTGCTGACCTACGATTTGGACCACGACCAGTCGTCGGAGCTGATCATTCTGGCCTCGACGCGCAATCAAGTGCTGGTTTATGCGCGCGATTCGGCCGATCGTTGGAAGCGCTCGCACCAGTGGGACCTGCTCCCGGGAACGCTTGCCGGCAAGGGCCGAACAATGTTGCTGCGGTCGATCACCGACGACGGTCACGAACTGCTGCTGAGTTACGAGCAGGGAATCCAAACGCTGAAGCTCGAACATGGCAGCCGGCCGGCGTGGCTGGCGCCCCGCGAGCAGCGCGGCCGCCGCGACTGGGCCCTGGCCGACCTCGATGGCGACGGCGACGCCGACCTGGTCGAGTGGTCGGCGATCGCTCGACAGGAAGTGCGCTGGTACGAATGCGTCGACGGCAAACTGCTACCGGCGCAGGCCTTGCACGAGCACGGCGTCCAAGGCTTCGGCGTGCTACAACGCCCCAAGCACGCAGCCGAGCTGTTGCTGCTCGGCGGATCGCAAGAAGGTTTGCTCAAGCGTTATCAGTTAGCCGAAGGCGAGGAAAGCGACCTGGGCCGGCACGATGCCTTGCCGATGCCCGGCGGAGCGAAAGCGGCGTGGTGCGGCGCACGCCTCAGCGACTCCGGCGGCAGTGCGCGAACCGTGATCGTCGCGGCCGATACGGCGCAGCCGCGGTTGCGCGTCAACGAGCTCGGCAAGCGAGGCTGGCTGCCCGAGCAGAGCTTCCCGACCGTCAGCAATATTCGCGCGCTGGTCGCCCCGGCCGCCGAACCTGGCACGCTGCTGATCTGGACCAAGGACGCAGCCGACTTGCACCGTTGTCGATGGGAGTCAGGACGATTTACGTATCCGCAAGCCATGACTCCAGACGAACCTGTTTCTCAGCGACGAATTCTTGCGCTGGATATGGTCGGCGACACGGCGTGGTGGGTGCAGCGGTGCGCGGCGCATGTCGATCTGTTCGTTTGGGATGCTGGCGCGAAGGAGCCAAAAAGGACGCGATTTGCCGACCTCGGCGCCAAGGTGGAAAAGGTGGTGTGGCTTGGCGGCGAACGCCTGTTGGTGCAAGACGCCTATGCCACCGCCGCGAAGCTGGCCGTACTCAAAGACGGCAAAGCATCGTTGAGCGAGCCGGCCCACTTAACCAAGGTCGACCTTTCCGAATTCTTGCTATTCGCGCCGCGGACGGGCGGCGCCGATGCTAAAGCCATGCGCCTCGGTCGGCTCACCGACGGCGTGCTGCAATGGCTGGCCGACGATTTACACCCCACCGATCAAACGATGTTGCCCGACGGGCAGAAGATCGCCAGCTTCGTTCCGCTGTCCGGCAACGAAGCTTGGGCGCTCGAGCAGAACGCGGGGTTCATTCATCGCCTCAAGCCCGACGACTCGGGCGTGCTGCGCGTCGCGGAAAGCATCAAGCCGCCGCATGGCACGGGCCTGCGGCAGGATGCGGTGCTGGGTCTGGTATTGGTCGACACCGATCGGATCGTGCGGCTATCAAAGGGGACGCCGAGCGAATTGAAGTTGATCGACAGCATTGATTCCCGCGTCGGCCGTCCCAGCGGGGTGAAAGAAGCGACGATCCATCGGTTCTTCACGACCGACGTCGACGGCGACGGACAGGATGAGATCGTCCTCAGCGACGATCGACGTCATCAGCTCACGATCCTCGAGCGGACTGAGAAGGGGCTCGAGGCACGATTGTCGTGGCCGGTGTTCGAAGATCAGACCTATCCGTACGGAGGCCAAGGCGATGCGCTGATCACCGAACCTCGGGTGGTCGTCGGACTCGATGCCGACGGTGATGGTCGGCAGGATCTGGCCATGCTAGCCCACGATCGTCTGTTGATTTATCTGGCTGAGGAACTGGAATGAGACGAATTGGTTTCGGACCGTCCCTTGGCACGGCACTGGCGATCGTCGCGGTTGCGATTGTCTCGCCGTCGCGCGCTGCCGAGCAGGTTACGGTTACGCTCGTAGGCGGCGCGAAGATTTCGGCCAACCTGCTGCGCGAGAACGACGAGGGGATCGTGCTCGATCTCGGCTCGGAGGTGCTGAACATTCCCACCAAGCGCGTACTCGACATCGACCGACGGTCGAAGGCCGCAAAGCATGAATTGGAGTATGATCGCGGCATCTTCAGCACCGGGCGGCTCGAGGCGGCCGACGTTCCCGCGCTCGTCAAGCGCTTTGGCGACGCCGTGGTCATGGTCAAAAACGCCGCCGGGCGCGGCAGCGGGTTCGTGATCAGCAAGCATGGCCACTTGATCACGAATTACCACGTCGTCGAAGGACAGACGAAGCTGCAGGTGACTCTTTTTCGGCGGACGAATCACGGGTACGAGAAGCACGATCTGAAAAAAGTCAAAATCCTGGCTTTGCAGCCGCTGCGCGATCTGGCATTGCTGCAGCTCGATGTGGACGAACTGCCGGGCCCGATGCCGTCGCCAGTCGTTATCAATGACCGCGACGATTTGCGAGTCGGAGACTTGATCTTCGCGATCGGCAACCCGCTGGGGCTGGAGCGCTCGGTTACGCAGGGCATTGTCAGCTCGACGACGCGCACGATGGGCCACCTGCGCTTGATTCAGACCGATGCGGCGATCAACCCAGGTAACAGCGGCGGACCGATGTTCAACGCCCGCGGCGAGATCGTCGGCGTGGTGTGCGCCGGCGCGACGATGTTCGACGGCCTGGCGTTCGGCATCCCGGCGACTGACCTCGTCGACTTTCTCATCCATCGCGAGACGTACCTGTACGACTCGGCCCAGCCGCAAAACGGCGTAACTTATCTCGCGCCACCGTACCGCGCGGCTGGCGCCGACGACGGTAAAGCCGCCGTCGGCAACAAGAAAAAGCCAAGCGCGCAAAAATCGGAGCCCGCCGAGCGCCAAGCCCGCAAAGGAGATTAGTGCGTGATCGTTCGCAGCCTGACATGGAGGTTGATGATCGGCGGCCTGGCCTGGTGTATCGGCTCGATGGCGACGGCCGAACCGATACCGCCGGCTTGGACCTGCCTTCCTGAATCGACGGTCATCGTGGCGCGCATTCCCAGCGGCCAGGCCTTTGCCAGTGCGCTGGTCGAGCGCACGAAGCTCGGTGCGGTGCTGATGAATCCGCAACGGCTTGACAAAATCGCGACGATGATTCGCGAGGGCGACGAAGGAGACTGGGAGCAGTTCGTCGAGGAACTGGCGAAATACAAGCTCAAGCCCGACGACGCCAAGCAGTTGTTCGTCGGCGAAGCCGGCGCAGCCATGGCGATTGAAGTTGGCGACACGCCGGTGTTCACGGTGCTTGGCTTCGCCTGGATCGAACCCGGCGAAGACACCGCAGACCGGCTGTACGCGGCGCTGCAGCAAGCGATCGATGAAGACATTGATGCCGGGTTCGCGAAACGATCGGACATCGAGCTGGCAGGCGTCTCGGTGATGCAGCTTACGACGCCAGATACCACGATTTCGCCTTATTTTGTGGCGCGACTCGGCAAGCGCATCGTCCTTGCCTTGGGCGCTCAAAGTGCGGCGCTCGGGGCCGAGCTGCCTGATGTCGCCGAGTTGTCCGAGCGCGTGCAAAACGCGTTTGGCCGATTTATCGATGCCCAGCGTAGCAGCCAGTCGGCCGAGCCGCCTCGCATGATGCAGGCGCCCGGGCTGACCGCGGCGTTGCCTGGCGGCGTACCACTGCTCGAAGTGATGGCCGATCCGCGTCCGCTCGTAAGGATTTTCATCGACTTTGCCGCGAAGGCGAAGGAAGAAGACCGCGCCAGTGCCGAGCGCAGCGCTAAGCTTGTGAAAGCCTTGGCGCTCGATACGCTCGGACCGCTCGCCTACCGCGCCGCGCTCGACGGCAACGCGCTGCGTACCGGCCTGTTTCTGGGCGCTGCCGAGCCCCGCACGGGGCTGGCCTCGCTGCTCGATCAGAAGCCGCTCGCCGCCGAGCCGCCGGCCTGGGTCGCAAACTCGGTCGTGAGCTACGAGCATTTGAGTTTCGATGTCGGCAAGGCGTATGTGCTCGTGCGTCAACTTGTGATCGAGCAGCTCGGCGACCCCGCCAAGGCGGCGTTCGATCTGATCGAGTCGCAGGTCCGTCGCAATGTCGACATCGATCTTGACCTGTTGCTTTCGTCGCTCGGACAACGACACTCCGCGATCACATTTCCGGCGAAAGTCGACGATGCCCGTTTGATCGACGAGGATGCCGTCTCGGCGACCAACGGCCGCTCAGCGCTTGTCTGGCAAATCGGCGAAGAAGCAGCATGGCGGCGCGTGCTGCAGTTCGCCTGCGCGGCAATGGGGCAAGAGCCGGTCGAAGAGCAAGGCTTCCTGGGCTTGCGGATCAACCACGCGAGCTTTCAAGGTGGCGTGTTCTTGGGTCGCGAATTCCTGGTCGTCGGCGTCGGCGCCGACGTTTTGGAGCAGGTGCTGGCGATGCTGCGAAACCCGCCTCCCGAAAGCGAATCGCTGCGTGCCAGCCAGTTGTTGCGACAGGCCAGCGACCTGCTGTCGCCGACATCCGGATTGACCTACCAGATCAACGACAACAACCGCAACTTCCGCGCTGCGCGCCAGGTGTTGGTCACGTCGCTTGAAAAACTACGCGATCACGAGCCGAAAGCTGGCGAAGATGCGGCGACTACGAGCCCGATTACGCGCGCTCGCATGGAGGCAATTCTGGGGCTGATCCCCAGCGACGACGAGCTCGATGGCACGTTCGGCGTGGGAGCCAGCCAGTCGACCGTCGATGCCACAGGGCTCTCGAATCGCGGCGCCCTCGAACTGCCGCGCCCGTAAAGCCGCCGCCGGGGCGCGCAGCTTCTTGGCCTGGCTGGCCAGGCACGGCAAACCGCACTAGGAGGCCGATTTGCGGTCCCTCCGAAACCTTCTGTGCCGGCCAGGGTTCAATGGTTAGAGATCGTTGCTTTCAGACGAAATCGACCAGGTACGGAGACGGAACGATGGCTCGCGAGCGATTTGCACGGCGGCCGGTACGGGTTGCAGACTGCCTGGCCGTTTTGGTGATTTCGATCGCAGCGGAGCTAACGATCACGCCATCAATCGCCGCAACCGCCAGCAGCGAACCGAAGTCGGGCGCGGCCGTCGCCGAGATCGTTGGCCGGATCGATCAGACGCTTGCCGACGAATTGAATTCGTTCTCGAACTCCACAGGCCGCGGGGCCGCGCCGCTGGTCGATGATGCGGTTTTTGTCCGCCGTGCGTATCTCGATCTGGTCGGCGAACTGCCGACACCCAATGAATACACCATCTTTACGTTGGACCCCGCGGCCGACAAACGCGGCCGGCTCGTCGAGCAGTTGCTGGCCGATCAGCGCTTCGGACGCAACTGGGGCCGCTACTGGCGTGACGTGATCCTCTACCGCCGGGGCGACGAGCGAGCCCTGATTACAGCTCGCCCGGCCGAGGACTTTTTTGCCAACGCCATGAACGAGAACATGGGCTGGGACAAGATCGCGCGAAACGTGATCGAAGCGCGCGGCAACGTGTACGACGAGGGGCGTACCGTGTTGATCATGGCTCAGCAGGCCGATGCAAACGATATCGCTTCCGAGGTGTCGCGGATCTTCATGGGTGTGCAGATTTCGTGTGCCCAGTGCCACGACCACCCCACCGATCGTTGGAAGCGAAGCCAGTTCCACGAGTTCGCCGCCTTCTTTCCACGAGTACAACTGCGGCCGATCTTCAACGAGGGGCGCGTGCGTGGGTTCGAAGTCGCGTCGATGGACTCCTCGTTCCGCTTTCGCGCTCCTGACCAGCCCGGGCGAGGATCGCTGGAGCATTACATGCCCGACCTGAAAGACCCGTCGAGCCGCGGCACCGTAATGACGCCGGCTTTTTTCGCCACCGGCCAGAAGCTGCCGACCGGCACTCCCGATGCCGAACGCCGCGAGACCATCGCCCGCTGGATCACGTCGCCGCAGAATGGCTGGTTTGCCAAGGCCTTCGTCAATCGCACCTGGGCCGAACTGGTGGGTGAAGGTTTCTACGAACCGGTCGACGACCTCGGGCCGGATCGCAAGTGCTCGGCCCCCAAAACGCTCGATTTGCTCGCAGCTCAATTCGCGTCGCACCATTACAACGTGAAATGGCTGTTCCGCACGATCATGGCTACGAAGACCTACCAGCGGCAAAGCCGCCCGCGTCGCAATCCGGACGAGACGCCATTCCTGGCCAACTGCACTCAGCGGCTGCGCGCAGACCAGGTGTTCGAAAACCTGGTGCATTGTCTCGGTTCGCCGCCGGTCAGTGCCTCGAACTACAGCAACACGGGTCCGTCGCGTGCCATTACCGGCCGAATGGTCTTTGGCATGGTCTTCGGCTACGACCCGAGCGACCGTCGCGATGAAGTGAGCGGCTCGATCCCACAAGCGTTGGCGCTGATGAATAGCTCGCAGATGGCGTCGGTCATCAATGCCCGGAACCCACAGACGCTGCTTGGCAAGTTGCTGGCCGACCAGCGTGACGACGAAGACGCAATCGTCGAACTGTACCTGTTGTGCCTGGCACGCGAACCAAGCAGCAGCGAGCTGAAAATCAGCCGCGACTACGTAAACGGTGTCGGCAATCGAGCCGAAGCATTCGAAGACCTGCAATGGGCTCTACTGAACCGCAGCGAGTTTTTGCACCGCAATTGAACACCCTGTGATTTGAAATCTGAGATCCGCCATGAACTTGTTGCATCATACAAACGTGTCGCTGCGTCGCGGTGCGGTCGTTGGCCGGCGTGACTTTCTGCGTGGCGTTTCACTGGCCAGTCTCGCCGCAGGAACGGCGAGTTGGACCGACGTGGTGAGCGTGCGGGCGGACGAGCTACGTCGAGACGGCCGCGCCTGCATCCTGCTGTGGATGCAAGGCGGTCCCAGCCAGTTCGAAACGTTCGATCCCAAGTCCGGCGCCAACGGTGGCGAGACAAAGCCGATTGCTACGAAACTCGCGGGCGTGAAGTTTGCCGAGAACCTGCCCAAGCTCGCCGGGATTGCCGATCAACTAGCGATCGTGCGGTCGATGACCACGAAGGAGGGCAACCATCAGCGCGCGAGCTTTTTGATGCACACCTCCTACGTGCCGACGGCCACGGTGCATCACCCGACGCTGGGCTCGGTGGTGGCCAAAGAGCTGCCGCACTCGGATTGCGAACTGCCGTCGTTCGTCCGCATCGGCCGCGCGCTGAACTCGGGCAACGGTGGCCTGCTTGGCACCGAGTTCGACGCGTTCGTGGTGCAATCGGCCGCGAAGGTCCCGGACAACGTGCGTCCTACAACCGAGACGGCTCGTTACACGCGTCGCTTGGCGCTGCTTGATCGTCTGGAGGTTGCAGGAAATGCGCCCGCAGCCAGCGCGAACATTCACGACCACAGAAAGCTGTACGAGCACGCCTCACGTATGGTGCTCAGTCCACAAATGTCGGCGTTCGACCTCAGCAAGGAACCTGAAAGCATTCGGCAAGCCTATGGCACTGGCGAATTTGCCTCGGGTTGTTTGCTGGCTCGCCGCTTGATCGAAGCGGGCGTCACGTTCGTCGAGGTTAGCCTGGGCAACTGGGACACACACGACAACAATTTCGACCGCTCGCGCACTTTGTGCAACCAAATGGACCAACCGTTCGCTGCGCTGGTCGAAGATTTGCGCCAGCGCGGCATGCTCGATCGCACGCTGGTGGTGTGGATGGGCGAATTCGGTCGCACACCGCGGGTCAATCCGCGCGGAGGACGCGATCATTTTCCACGTGCCTTTAGTGCCGTGCTGGCCGGTGGCGGCATTCGTACCGGCCAGGCGATTGGCTCGACGAACGACGCCGGCGACGAGATCGCCGACGATCCGATCACCGAAAAGGACCTTTTCCAAACGATCTACAAATCGCTGCGCATCGATACGCGCAAAGAGAACATGAGTCCGATCGGCCGACCGATTCGCATCGTCGACGGCGGCACCGTCGTCGACAAGCTGTTGGCGTGA
>DASZPI010000133.1:0-1602 GCA_035550355.1 Pirellulales bacterium | reverse complement strand
GACAACCACCTGATGCTCGCCGACGTCACCACGTTTGGCCTGACCGGCGCGACCGCCGAGGCCGCGCTGGGGCGCTGCGGCATCACGGTCAACAAGAACATGATTCCCTACGATCAGCGCAAGCCGCTCGACCCGTCGGGCATCCGCATTGGCACGCCGGCCCTGACCACGCGCGGCATGGGCCCCGACGAAATGCGCACGATCGGCGACTGGATGCTGAAAGTGCTGCGGGCACCCGGCGATAGCGCCTTGGCCGATCGCGTGCGAAACGACGTCGCGATTTTGTGCCAGTCGTTTCCGGTTCCCGCCGCATGTCTCGTGAACACCTGAGAGCAAACGATCGATGGCCGAGATGCGCAAAAGCCGCATTCTGATCGCCGACGATAACCCGACCAACGTCGAGTTGTTGGAGGTTTATTTGAACGAGGTCGATTGCGACATCGAAATCGCCGTCGACGGCAAGGACACGCTCGACAAGGTCGCCTCATTCAAGCCCGACCTGATCTTGCTCGACATCATGATGCCGAAGCTCAGCGGCTTTGAGGTCTGCCGCAAGCTGAAAGACTCGGCTGATACGCGCGGCATTATGGTGCTGATGGTCACGGCCTTGAACGAGCTCGGCGATATCGAGCGGGCCGTGAATGCTGGCACCGATGATTTTCTCAGCAAGCCGGTGAACAAGCTCGAGCTCACCAAGCGTGTCGAGAACATGCTCAAGCTGCGGCACGTCACCGACGAGGTCGAACGCCTGCGCCGTTACATCGACGGCATGGAAGACTCGTCCGGCCCGCAGCGGTAAGCGGGACATCGCAGGTGCTTTTCGTGAATTCGCCCTGTCGTGCTTTCGTGAGCTGTCGGGAAAAGACCACGAAAGCTCGGAAGGCTGAAACCAAGAAAAATGGACGGAGCGTCCCAGGGCGTTACGCCGCGCACGCCTCGACAAACCGCTGGTGCAACGAGGCGTAGAGACCATCGATTTCGAGCAGCTCGTCGTGCGGGCCGCGCTCGACGATTCGACCATGGTCGAGCACCAGCACCAGGTCGGCATGGCGGATCGTGCTCAGCCGATGCGCGATGATGAAGCTTGTGCGGCCTTCGATCAGCACCGCCAGCGCGCGCTGAATGCGTGCCTCGCTGCGTGAGTCGACGTTGCTGGTCGCCTCATCGAGAATCAAAATTCGCGGGTCCGCCAGCATCGCGCGAGCGAAGCAGACCAACTGTCGTTGGCCGACGGCCAATCGCGAGCCCCGTTCGCCCACTTCGGTGTAACACCCTTCGGGCAACGCTTCAAACAGGTCGAGACAATCGAGCCGCTGGAGGACCTCGAGAATCTCGTCGTCGCTGGCCTCGGGGCGCCCGACGCGAATGTTGTCGAGCACGCTGCCGCCGAACAAAAAGTTCTGCTGTAAAACGATGCCGACGTGGCTGCGCAAATCGGCAGTCGAAAGGCTCCGCAGGTCCTTGCCATCGACGCAAATCTGGCCCGAACCGGGAACATAGAACTTGGCCAGCAAATTGATGATCGACGACTTGCCGCTGCCGGTGTGACCCACAAGCGCAATCGACTGACCCGGCTCGGCAATGAAGTTGATGTTGTGCAGC
>DASZPI010000132.1:0-16274 GCA_035550355.1 Pirellulales bacterium | reverse complement strand
CGCCGCCGCGGCGCCCGCCGCCACCGACACGATCGCCTCGACGGCGCGACAGGCCGCCGTCGAAAGCCAATTGCCGGCAACCGTTGCCGAGCGACCGCAAGCGATGGCCCAGAGCACCGCGCCGGCTGAGGTCCGCCATCCCGCGCTGAACGACCGCCTGGCAACCTCGCCCAGCGCGCCCACGCCGACACGGCAAGACGCCGCGAGCTCGTCGGTAGCGCTCGAGGCGGCCGCACTGCCGGCTCCGGCGATTGCGCAGCGACAGACATCCGCCGGCCGCGCAGGCGCCAGCGCGGCCGTGCCGAGCGTCGATCCGCTGGCGCGCTCCAACTCGGGCGAGGCGACCGGACCCACGGCGACCGTGGGCGAAGCGATCCCACAATCTCAAGGCAACACTCCCGTCGGGGCAAGCTCAGCGTCGCCGGCATCTTCAATGCCCAGCGCGGCAAGCAGCGTGGGCTCTCAGCGTCGGCTCGAACAAGCGAGCGTCGGCATCGCGGCGCTTGGCCTGGGACCGGGAACGGGGCAGGCGGGCCCGGGTGCTTCGTCGACGGGCTCGACGGGCGCAGCGCCCGCGCTGGCCGGCGGCGTGCCGCGCCGCGCCGATCTGGCCGGCTCCGGCGGCGGCCCGATCGCCAGCGGAACATCGAACGGGTCATCGGGCGCGACCACTGCGGTCCCGCGCCAGCGTGGCTCGGGCGCCACGGCAACGATCGACGTTCCGCGGCTGGCAGGTGTCGGACCGGCGACCGGTATCCCGGGGTCCGGCGCACCGGGCGGAGGCACGGCGGGCCCAGGAACCGCGACCGGCGTTCCCGCGCCGGCGGCGCTTACGCCGGGCAGCGCCTTGATGGCGCCGACGCGCGGCGGGGGCGTGCCCGTGCACATCCCAGCCCCCGCGGGGCTCGGCGGACTCGACCGTCAACCGTCGGCCGACTTAGGCCTGCCCAACCGCCTGGCCCGCGCCGAGAGCAACGTCGTCCACACCACCACACCGCGCATGATCCTGGAGAAGACCGGTGGCGAGCCGATGATCGACGCCCGAGTGCGCGACACGGCGGTTGAAGGCCTCAAGCAGCGCGATCGCGAAAATCGCGGCGACGTCGCGCGCAGCCGCGGCGGCACCGCCGAGACCGAACGCGCCGTCGAGCTGGGGCTCGACTTCCTCGCGCGGCACCAAGCCAGCGACGGCAGTTGGAGCTTGCACGCCTGGCATGTGGGCCGCGACTACGCCGACCCGGTCCCCGCGACCATGCATTCGAGCACCGCCGGCGCGGGGCTGGCGCTGCTCGCCTTTCTGGGCGCGGGCTACACGCACACCGACGGCAAATATCGCAACACCGTCGCAGCCGGGCTCGATTACATCACCTCGCATCAAAAACCCGACGGCGACTTGTTCGTTCCACAAGACCAACAGTCGAACCTGAACGTGTGGCTGTACAGCCACGGCATTGCCGCGATCGCGCTGTGCGAAGCCTACGGCATGACGCGCGACGTGCAGCTGCGCGAGCCTGCGCAGCGTGCGCTCGACTTTATCGTTTACGCCCAGCATCCGCAGGAAGGCGGCTGGCGATATTCGCCCCAACAAGGCAGCGACACCAGCGTCTCCGGCTGGCAAGTGATGGCGCTCAAGAGCGGCGAGCTATCGGGCTTGAACGCTCCGGCCGAAACGTACGCCAAGCTGGTTCGCTGGCTCGATGCGGCTCAAGGAGCCGGCGGCAATCCGTCGCGCTACGCCTATCGGCCGAACTCGAAATTTGAGCACCAGCGCGAGCCAAGCCGCGTGATGACTGCCGAAGCGCTGCTGATGCGCCAATACCTAGGCTGGCGGCGCGACAACGTGAACATGATCGCCGGCGCCGAGTGGCTGCGCACCCAGTTGCCCCAGTACGGCGAGCCGACGCGCGAAAACCCGTCAGGCGTGCGCGATGCGTACTACTGGTACTACGCCACGCAGGTCATGTTCCAGATGCAAGGCAGCTACTGGCAAGACTGGAACCAAAATCTGCGAGCGCTGCTGGTCGACAGCCAGGAACAGAACGGACCGCTGGCAGGGAGTTGGCATCCGCTGCGCCCTGTGCCCGATCGCTGGGGAAATGAAGGAGGGCGGCTATATGTCACCGCCCTCAACCTGCTGATGCTCGAGGTGTACTACCGGCATCTGCCGATCTATCAGACGCTGGATTAGCGCTCCGACGATCGTTCCAACCCCGGCGCGCCGCGTGGACGCGGCGGCTAAGCCGTTGTCGTTACCAGCCCATGACCATGTTCGATTCGATCACGCGGCGGGCGCGTTCCAGGTCGGTGCCGGTCTCGTGCATGTACAACCGAATGGCGTGGACCTTGTCGCCGGCGGCCTTGCTCAGGCAATCGCGCGCCGTGTGACACGGATCGGTCGGGCCGGCAATGCCCAGCGCGGACTTTGAGATCACCCAGGTGTCGCGCGGGCGCTTGGTGAGCCTAAGAATGCGCTCTTCGGGGTACGCCTGCTGCACGACATCGGCGGCCGCATCCTGGTCGCCCGCCCAGGTGATAATGATATGACACTCGGTTTCGACCTCGAACAGTGGCATCGAAGTTCTCCTTCTGAAACGGTCAACGTTACGGACTTTGCCACAACCGGCGTCGATGACTCGGCGTCGCTACCCGCTGATGGTAGAGGCTGCGGCGTTGGAGTGTCAATCGCCGCGACCCTGTCGCTTTCGGCGAATCTCGATCGCTGCATGCCAGCGACTCATTACGTTCCGTACAAGTCGCGCCGGCCTTTAACGGTTGTGCCTGGCGAACTTGCCGCTGGCCACGGCGCAGGATAGCTTACTAGAGCAGTTCCCAGCGACGATCGTGCCTCACGCTTGCCCATGAACCGTTCCGAGCCTCCCGTCGACGAACACGGTTTTCCGCTGCCGCGCGGGTTCGACGACGACCGCCGCGTCGACTTCGATGACCAGACGAAGCCGTCGCCGCGTACCGCCGCTCCCAAGAGCAAGCTGCGCCTGCGCCGGCTGCTGTCGATCGTGTTGTTGCTGGGCATCGTCGGAGCGATCGTTGCCGAATCGCCGCTCGGGTCGGCCGGCAGGCAAATGTGGGTGCAATTCCTCATCCGCCGCGCCGACAAACGACACGCGATCGGCGATCTTGACAGCGCCCTGGCCGATTTAAGCTCGGCCATCGACTGGATGCCCGAGGGCGCCAATCGCGAACTCTTAGCGCGGCTGCGAACGACCGCCGCGCGGCTCCGGCTCGAGAACCAGCAGGTCGACGCGGCCCTGGACGAAGTGAATCGGGCGATCGAAATCAACTCAAAGCTGGCAGACGCCTACATTGTGCGCAGCCAGATCTGGCAGCGCCACGATGACCAGGCCAAAGCGCTTGCCGACCTGGACCTGGCGGTGAAGTTTCGAGCGCCGGCGGACCCCGGGCCGCTGAACGCCCGCGCCTACGGTCGGGCATTGGCCGGCATCGACCTCGAGGACGGTCTCGACGACGTTCAACGTGCACTTTCGTTGTGGCCGATGAGTTTCGAGTATCTCGACACACGGGGTTATTTGTACTACCGCATGGGCAAATATCACGAAGCCTTGGCCGACTTGGAACAAGCGATTTCGCTAGGCGAGCGGCAGCGCGCGCTGACCGTCGAGCAGCCGACGCACGACATCACCAGCCGCAAGCGTCTGGAATGGCTCGCACGCAAATGGGACGAAATCATGAGCGTTCTCTACCAACACCGCGGCGAGGTGTTCGAAAAGCTCGGACAGCACGAACGAGCGGCAGATGACCTCGGAAAGGCCGAGCGGCTGGGGTACAATCCGGCCAAAGGCGTTTATTAAGCTGCGGCGTTGAGCCGCGACGCGCAGCCAGCGCTCGCCGCACGTCGCGGCCCCACGGGTACCTGCGGCCCGAACGTGATGGAACACGATCTCGCGGCGATTGCCGAGTTTCGCGTCGCCTGGCACTTGGCGCCCGCCTGGCGCGCGGCCGTCGGCGTCGATCCCGATGGTTTTTCGGCGTGGTTGGCACAAGGACCATCGACCGTCGTCAAGCACGCCCGCCACCGCACGGTCTGGCGGGTCGACAAGCCCGAGCAATCGCTGTTCGTCAAGCGTTACCGCGCAGGCCGGTTCATCGGACGGATACGAAGCGTGCTGCAAGCGACCGCTGCTCAGCGTGAGTTTCGCCGCGCCCTGGAACTGGTCCGCCGCAAGGTTCCGGCAGTGGTGCCAATCGCATTTGGCTGTTCGCGGGAATCGGAGACGGCGGGAGATCATTTCCTCGTCACAGCGGCGATCGAAGGCTCGACGACGCTCGACGCTTACGTTGCGCAGGAGCTCGCGCAGCGGGATGAGCCCGCGCGGTCGACCATGCGCCGCAAGCTCATTGCGGCGTTCGCAAACCTGACCGCTTCGGCCCACGCTGCCGGCGCAGCGCACAACGACCCCCATGCGGGCAACGTGCTGGTTGCGCCCCACGGCACCGCCGGCGCGCCGGGGCTGTTCTGGGTCGATCTGCCTGACGTCCGAATTTCAGGGCCGCTCGGTTGGCGTGCCAGTCGCATCAATTTGGTCATGCTCGACTGGGATTGGCGGATCCGCGCGAGCCGGCGGGAACGCTTGCGGTTTCTGCGCGAATATTTGCGATTACGACCCGAGCTCCGCCAGCGGCTGCAGACTGCGGCTTCGACGATCGCCACGCACACGCGTCGCTACGGACAGCGACTGATGGGCGGCCGCGATAAACGATCGCTGGCCGACAATCGCGACTTCTATCGTCTGCAGGTCGCGACGACACGGTTGCATTTGGTGCGCAATGTCTCGCCGCAGGACGCAGCCCTGATCGAAAACGAGCTCTGCATCGGCCGCCGAGTCGAAACGATCACGGTCGACGACCGCGCCGTGCCGGTCGACGAGAGCACGTTTCCGACCGACGCTGCGGCGCTGCGCGTCTGGCGCCATGGGCACGCATTATTGGGGCGCGGCATTCGCGTCGCGCAGCCACTCGCGGTCGTGCTGCCGCATGGCAACAGGCGCTCGCCGTGCCTGATCTCGCGGCTCGGTGAGCCAGCGACCGACGTTGATCCCGGAACGGCCGCTGCACTGCTTGGCCGACTGCTCGGCCAGTTGCACTGGTGGCAGATCGACATTCCGCCCGCCGCTGGAGTGCGATTTACACGCGCGGCCGGCGGCGTCGAGGCCGAGGTCGTCGACCCGAGCGCGGTACGGTTTTGCCGCAAGCTTAGCGAGCGGCGAAAGCTCGCATCGCTCGTTCGAATGGCCGAGCTTGCGATCCGCCACGGGTCTCCAAAGGCTCCCGAGGTCGCGGTACGCACAATGCTTCGTGCGTATGCCGAGGTATGGGACGCCGAAGTTCCAGACGTCGCTCGAGTCGAGGCGAAGTTGCGAGCAGCGATCCCTGGCGGTTCAACCTCGAACGCGTGCTGATTGCCGCCGGCTGCTCGGGAGCTTCCACTAAGCACAAGTTAAGCCTATACTTATGTGGCTTGGCTTGGACCAATCGTCGGGAGGCGATTGTTGCGGTCGGCCGACGGTTCTGAATCCCGAGGCAAAGGACTGTTTTCATGGGCTTGGTTTGCCGAGCCGGCCGGCTAGTGTCCGTCGTCCTCGCCTTGTTGGTTGCTGTTCTCGCCCCGCGGATGGCCGCCGCCCAGTTCCCCGGCATCTTTCCTCCCCGATTCGAGCTTTCCGATTCGGTCCACCTCGATGGGCTCGATTCGGCCGCGAAACAGCATCTCGAGCGTGCTCGGGCCCTGTTGGGCAGCGAACAATGGGATGACGCGGTCGAAACCCTGCGCCAAGTCATGGAACGGCAGGGCGAACGCGTGGTTGCCGTCACGCCCTGGCGGTACACCAGCGTCCGCGAGCATTGTCATTTGCTGATTTCCCGCCTGCCGCCCGAGGCGCTCGCGCTGTATCGCTCGCGCGTCGACGATCAGGCCGAGAAATGGTACTCGACCGCGGCACGAAATCGCGACAGCAATCGGCTGATCAACATCGTCGAGCAGATGTTTTGCAGCACCTGGGGCGATGAAGCCTTGTTGACTCTCGGCGACCTGGCGCTCGAGGCCGGCGACTACGACTCGGCCGCCCAATGGTGGGCCAGGCTGATCGAAACGCCGCCGCTGGATGTGCCGTCGGCCGACTTCGAGCGTCTGCAACAGGCCGACGATCTCGCCGCCGGCGACCGCGCGCTGTTGGCCGAGTGTTACGCAAAATCGCTGGACCGGGATGGGCAGTTTTATGTACTGCGCGCTCGGGCCGGGGCCGACGCCTGGACCGACGCCGACGTGGCGGCCTTGGCGCGCATTTTTCGCGAGCACGCCCTGGGATCGCCGCGCCTGGCCTATCCCGGGACCGATCTTCCGCTGTCGGAAATTCGCATGCGGCAGGTGCTGGTGAGCATTTTTCAGCGGTCGCCCGACACGGCAACCGTGATGAGGGAGTTCATTCGCCAATACCCCGAGGCGAATGGTCGGCTCGCAGGTCGCGACACGAACTACGCCGAAGGGCTGACCTCCTTGCTGGAAGCGAGCCATTCGTGGCCCCAGGCCAAGCCCAGCCGCGATTGGCCAACGTTCGCCGGCTCGCCGGAACGGAACAAACAATCGCTCGGCAACGTCGAATTAGCGCAGTGGAAATGGAAGCTGCCGCTGCCGAAGGTGTCGGCGTCTGAAAATAGCCCGTTTGCGCGGCGCGTTGCCGAGGATCGCAGCGAACTGTTGAGCTATCACCCGGTGGTCGTCGACGACTTGCTGCTGCTCAGCAACCAGAGCGAGATTTACGCCTACGACCTGCACACCGGCGCGCCGGCCTGGGGCGGCAACGCCGTGTTTGCCGAGCAGGACGGAACCTCGAGTCATGCCAGCGCCGGTCGATCGCGGATGGGTGTGCCACGGTTCACCATGACGGTCTACGACAAAAAGCTGTACGCGCGCATGGGCTCGCCCGCCACGAGCACACCCAACGACCAGCGCGTGATTCCTGCGGCACAAAGCTACCTGCTGTGCTTGGACATCGCGCGCGAAGGGAGCGCCGTCTGGGATTCGCGTCAATCGTTCCCGCTCGATGAGAAGTGGGCGTTTGAAGGCGCGCCGATTTGCGATGGCCCCAACTTGTATGTGGCCATGCGACGCAGCGACGTGCATCCGCAAGCGCATGTTGCCTGCCTCGACACTCAAAGCGGCAAGATGCGTTGGCGCCGCTGGGTGTGCAGCGCTGAAACGCCTGCCCAAGGGCTCAGCGAGGAGATCACGCACAACTTGCTGACGATGCACGGCGGCACCCTGTACTACAACACTAACCTGGGAGCGGTGGCCGCCATCTCGGCACGCGATGGCCAGATTCAATGGCTGCGGCTGTATCCGCGTGCGCCGGGAGGCGACCGTATGCGCCGGGCCGCACACTTCTATCGCGACCTGACGCCGTGCGTTTACGACCGTGGCTACGTGTACGTCGCCCCTTCCGACGCCGCGCGGATCCTGGCGCTCGATGCCGCTACCGGCGAGCTCCGCTGGGAAACGACCCTGGCCGAGGACACGGTCCATCTGCTGGGGGTCGTCGAAGGAAAGCTCGTGGCGACCGGCGACAAGATCTGGTGGTTCAACGTGGCTAGCGGCAAGCCGGTGCGGCTGCCGTGGCCGTTGGACAAGCCGGCAGGCTTCGGCCGCGGGGCGATTGTCGACCACTTGGTATTCTGGCCAACGCGCGAACGCGTGCACGTGTTCGACGCGCGAAGTTGCGACGAGGAACGCCAACCGATCGAATTGGTCCGAGCCCACAACGCTCAAGGCGGGAACATTATCGTCGCCGACAATTACTTCCTGGTCGTTTCCAGCGACACGCTCTACGCCTTCGAGCAATCGCCGCCGCCGAAACCCGCCGAACGACAAGCACGCGCCAGCGACGATCGGCTGCGGGCTGGCAACGTAAACGATTCACTACTTTCATTCTCTCCGTAAGGAACCCGCGTCACGATGCTGCACGACGACGACGTCCAGGCCGTACGGCAATTGAACTTGGCGTACCAGCGCATTACCGAAGAACTGAGCAAGGTGATCATCGGCCAGCAGCAGGTGATCGAAGAGCTGCTCATCGCGATGTTCGCCCGCGGCCACTGTCTGCTCGTAGGCGTGCCGGGGTTGGCCAAGACGCTGATGATCCGCACCTTGGCCGATACGCTGTCATTGGATTTCAGCCGCATCCAATTCACCCCCGACCTGATGCCCGCCGATATCACCGGCACCGAGGTCATCCAGGAAGACAAGCTCTCGGGCGCGCGGCACTTCAAATTCCTGCGCGGGCCGATTTTCGCCAATGTGATTTTGGCCGACGAGATCAACCGCACGCCCCCTAAAACCCAGGCCGCATTGCTCGAAGCGATGCAAGAACACCAGGTCACGGTCGGCGGGCAGCGGCATCGGCTCAGCGAGCCGTTCTTCGTGCTGGCAACGCAAAACCCGATCGAGCAGGAAGGCACCTATCCGCTGCCCGAAGCGCAGCTCGACCGTTTCATGTTCAACACGTTTGTCGATTACCCCAGCGAAGAGGAAGAGCTGGCGATCGTCAAGCGCACCACGGTTGACGCCTGGCAGCAACTCTCGCCGGCACTCACCGGCGAAGAAATCATGCACCTGCAACACATCGTGCGCAAAGTGCCGGTGGGCGATCACGTGAGCCGCTACGCGCTGCAATTCACGCGGATGACGCGGCGCGAAAAAGGCGACGTGCCCGACTTCGTTCACGATTACGTAAGCTGGGGTGCAGGGCCGCGGGCCAGCCAGTTTTTGGTGCTCGGGGCCAAAGCCCGCGCCGTGTTGCACGGCCGGTATTACGCCAACTGCGAGGACATTCGCGCGGTCGCCCCGCCGGTGTTGCGCCATCGCATCATGACCAACTTCAACGCCGAGGCCGAAGGCATCAAGCCCGACTGGATCGTCCAGAAGCTGATCGAGACCATTCCCATCCCCAGCGACGAGACCGCCGCGCGTGGAAACGTACCAGAAGTATTTAAATCCGCAGACGTTGGCTAGCCTGCAGGGCCTCGAGCTGCGCGCCCGGCTGATCGTCGAGGGGTACGTCTCCGGCGTGCATCGCAGTCCGTATCACGGCTTCTCCATCGAGTTCGCCGAGCACCGCGAGTACGTGCCCGGCGACGACCTGCGCTACGTCGATTGGAAGGTGTTCGGCAAAACCGACAAGGTCTACCTCAAGCAGTACGAAGAAGAAACCAATCTCGTCGGCTACATGCTGCTCGATACCAGCGAGAGCATGCGCTACAAGAGCGACGCCGCGGCCTTATCGAAGCTCGAATATGCGCAGTGCGTTGCCGGCTCGCTGGCCTACCTGATCCTGCAACAACAGGACAGCGTCGGCCTGGTGACCTTCGACAACGAAGTCCGCGCGCTGCTACGCGCTACGAGCAACCCTTCGCACCTGAAGCAAATCTTGCAGGTGATGGAAGAAACGGTCCCCGAGCGAAAGACAAACACCGGCCCCATCTTTCACGATCTCGCCGAGCGGCTCAAGAAGCGCGGCATCGTGATCATTCTCAGCGACTTGTTCGACGACGTGAACGCGATGCTGGCCGGCTTGAAGCATTTTCGCCATCGCCGCCACGAAGTGATCCTGTTCCACGTGCTCGATCCGGCCGAGCTCGATTTCCCGTTCGATCGGGTGACGTTGTTCAAGGGGCTCGAGCAGCTGCCCGAGGTGCTGGCCGACCCGCGCTCGCTGCGCAAAGCTTACCTCGAAGAGTTCCGCGCCTTTCAAAAGCAGGTGCGTCTCGGCTGCCGCGCCCAGGGCATCGACTACATTGAAATGCGCACCGACCAACCACTCGACCTTGCGCTGTCGAGCTACCTGGCGCATCGGATGGCACGCAGCAAATGACGCTTCCCGCCATCACCGCCGCGATCTTCCTGCACCCGACGATGCTGTTCTGGGCATCGGCCGCGGCAGTGCCGATCGTCATTCACCTGCTCAGCCGGCGCAAGCACCGCGAGGTCTATTGGGCCGCCATGCAATACCTGCTCGCCGCCGTGCGCAAGAATTCGCGTCGCATCCAGGTCGAGCAGTGGATCCTGCTCGCGCTGCGAACCGCCGCGATCGCACTTGCCGTGCTTGCCGTGGCCCAGCCGGGCTGCGATCACTCAGGACTTGGTCCCGGCGGCAACGACCGCACCCATAAAATGCTCGTCGTCGATTCGTCGTTTTCGATGGGCTACAAACCGACCGACAAAAGCCGCTTCGACCGCGCCAAGGAGCTAGCCGCCCGAATCGTCGACGAGAGCAACCAGGGCGACGGCTTCACGCTGCTCGTGCTGGCCAATCCTCCGCGCGTCGTGGTCGGCACACCCGCCTTCGAGCGACGCGATTTTCTCGAGGAGATCGAGAACCTGAAACTGTGGCACGGCGGCGCAAACTTGCCAGCCACCCTGGCTCAAGCCGAAGAGGTGCTCACGCGTGCCGCGCGCGAGAACCCGCGCCTGGTGCGGCACGAGATTTACTTCCTCACCGACCTGGGCCGCAACACCTGGTCGGCCGAGGGCGAAGGGGCCGCGGCGGCCGAGTTTCGCCAGCGCACCGCCCGCCTGGCGCGCGAAGCGCAATTGCTCGTGCTCGACCTGGGCCAGGCCGACAGCGAGAACACCGCGGTCGTCGATCTGCAAACCACCGACCCGCTGACCACGGTCGGCCACGAGCTCACGATCGAAGGGACGCTGCGCAATTTCGGCCACGCGTCGCGTGAACGTCAGTTGGTCGAATTGTTCATCGACGGGCACAAAACCGGGCAGGACTATGTCGATCTGCCGCCCGGTGGGCAGGCCAGCGTCACGTTTCCGTACCGGTTCGACGCGCCCGGCGATCATGGCATCGAACTGCGGCTGGCCTCGGATCTGTTGCCGCTGGATAACCATCGTTGGCTCGCCGCCAGCACCAAGGACCAGTTGCGCGTGCTCTGCGTGACCGGCAACCCCGACGGTCGTTTTCACGGCTCGACCGATTACCTGGCCGTGGCGCTCGCGCCCAACAGGAAAGCTCCCGAGCGCTCGCTGGTCCAGCCGCAGGTGGTGCCCGAAAGCGCGTTGCTTGAAGTCGAGCTGTCGAATTACGACTGCGTCTTTCTGGCCAACGTCGGCCAGTTTACCGGCAGCGAGGCGCAGGCCATGGCCTCGTACCTGAAGCACGGCGGCGGCATCGTCTGTTTTCTGGGCGATCAGGTGCAAGCCGATAGCTACAACCGTCGCCTCTCCGGGCGCAGCAGCGATGGCTCGAAGGTGCTTCCCGCAACC
This sequence comes from Pirellulales bacterium, assembly GCA_035550355.1. GTDB lineage: Bacteria > Planctomycetota > Planctomycetia > Pirellulales > PNKZ01 > DATAXP01. Next base: position 4,972 of record DASZPI010000132.1, on the reverse strand, counting down.
ATTGCCAACCTTGGGCCCCAGGGATCGTACCACTTCGATCCGCTCAATTATCAGCACCCGTTGCTCAACGTGTTTCGCGATCAGGAGCAGGCTGGCTTGATCACCACGCCGATCGCGCGCTATTTCAAGCTCGAAGTCCCGCCCGACTCAGCCGCCCACGTGGCCATGGCATTCGACAACGGCGATCCCGCGATCGTCGAAGAGCCGATTGGCCGCGGCCGATCGATTCTTTTGGCCACGAGCGCCGATACCTCGTGGTCGGCCATGCCGTTGTGGCCCAGCTTTCCGCCGCTGGTGCACGAACTGCTTTCGCTGGCGATCCGCGGCAAAACCGCCGAGCAAAATATCGTCGTCGGCCAACTGTTGGGTGATTCGTTCCGCGGCCAGGCAGGGCAGGGGAGTCTCAGCTTGCGGTTGCCCTCGGGCGATGCAGCGCAGGCGCGCGTCGCCGCCGACGGCGAATACACCTCCTGGTCGTTCGCCGACACGGGACAGAGCGGCATGTATGTCGCGCATCTACCACCGCCCTACACACGCGACGAACTCTTCGCGGTCAACGTCGACACCAGTGAAAGCGATTTGGCACGGCTCGATCCCGCGGAACTTCGCGATTCCGTCTGGAACGGTGTCGACTTCGTGCTCCGCACCGACTGGCAGGACTTGAACGCTCCGTCGGTCGACACCGTCGTGCGCCGGCAGTGGCTGCATATCTATCTGCTGACGGCAGTCGTTGCGCTGCTATTGATCGAGAGCGTGTTGGCAATGTACTTCGGGAGGCGCGCCGCATGAGCAGCTCGTCTTCCTCGTGGTGGGACTGGATGCTCGGCGCCGAGACGCTCGGCTCGGGCGAAGGGATCGAGCGCGCATTGCGCGGCACGTGGTATTTGCCGCCATGGTTAAGCGTGTTGTTGGCCTTAGGCGCAATTGCCCTGGTGGCGTGGTGCTACGCGCGCGAACGGGGCACGGCGCAGCGCGGTTCGCGCGTCGCCCTTTCCCTGCTACGGATCGCGGCCTTGGCCATCGTCGCCTTCATGCTCGCCCAGTTTGTCATCACGCAGTCGCGCACCGGCCTGCCGTACGTGGTGGTCATGGTCGACGATTCGGCCAGCATGGGCATTGAGGATCGTTACGACGACACGCCGCTGCGCGACGCGGTTTCCCAGCATCTGAAAGCGGCCGCGCTCGACGGCAACAGCCGGTTCAATCAGGCGCGATCACTGCTTCTGGAGCACGACGCACGCCTGCTGCGCGCGATCGATTCGCACTACAAGCTGAAGGTCTATTTTGCCTCGGACGTCGCCCGCGCCGACTCGGGAAACCTTGACGAAGTGATCGCGAACGTTCGCAACCATTCGGCCGACGGCACAACGACCCGCCTGGGGCAGGGCATTCGCCAGGTGTTGAACGACCTGCGCGGAACGCCCCCCTCGGCGCTGGTGCTGATCACCGATGGCATTAACACCGAAGGCGAATCGCTGAGCGAGGCGGCAACCTACGCTCGACGCAAAGGAGTGCCGCTGTTCATGGTCGCGATCGGCAGTCAAACCCCGGTCCGCGATTTGGAACTCAGCGACCTGCTCGTCGATGAAGTGGTGTTCGTCGACGATGTGGTGAACTTCGAATGCAAGCTCACCGGAACCGGACTCGCGGGGCGAACCGTGCAGGTCGTGCTCCGGCTCAAAGACAACCCCGCGCCACTGGCCGCGGCGACGGCCGTAATCGGCGCCGACGGCAAGCCGCAAAAAATCCGCATTCCCTACCGGCCGACCACCGTCGGTCCGCACGACTTCGTCGTCGAGGTCAGACCGCTGGCCGAGGAAGTCAACGCCGACAACAACGCCGTCGAGCGCATGGTGACGGTTCGCAAGGAGCAAATCCGCACGTTGCTGGTGCAGGCTTATCCGAATTTCGAGTTCCGCTACCTGAAGCACATGCTGCAACGCGACAACACGGTCATGCTGCGCAGCGTGCTGCAAGAGGCCGACCTCGACTACAGCGAAACCGATCAGGTGGCGCTGCGCACCTTTCCGGTGCGCCGTGAAGAACTGCTCGAGTACGATGTGGTGATCTTCGGCGACGTCGATCCGTCGTTCTTTAGCGCCTCGGCTGCCGAGAATCTGGTTGCGTTCGTCACCGAGCGCGGCGGCGGCGTGGTGTTCATTGCCGGCACCCATTACACGCCCGATACCTTTCGCGACACGCCGATCGCCGGGTTGATTCCGATCGACTTTTCGACGCCGGGCAACGCCTCGAGCGGTGTGACGGTCGACCAAGGATTTCAGGTCGAGCCCACCGAGCTGGGCTTGGCGATGCCGACGATGCAATTGGGCGACACGCCCGACGAAACGGTCGAAATCTGGCGGAATCTGCCGCCGCTGTATTGGCTCTACGAGGCGCCGGCGCTCAAGCCTGGTGCGCGTCTGTTGGCTCAAGCCCGCACGAACGATCGTCTGCTGCCGGCCATCGCGTTGCAATACGTGGGAGCAGGCAAGGTGCTGCTGCACACGATGGACGCGACCTGGCGGTGGCGATGGCGCGTCGGCGATGTGTACTTCGCGCGCTACTGGGTGCAAACGCTGCGCTACCTGGCGCGCTCGAAGCTGTTGGGAGCCGATCACCAGGCCGAGCTGAGCGTCGATCGCCGCGAGTACCGTCGTGGCGAATCGGCGCGACTGCGCGTGCGGTTCGTCGACGAACGCGCCGCGCCGGCCGACGACGCTGGCGTCGTGGTGATGATCGAGCACGAAGGAAACCCGAATCGCCGCGTTACGCTGACGCGCAATGCCTCGCACCGCGGCATCTTCGAAGGCTTGCTGCCCAAGCTCGCCGATGGCAAATACCACGCCTGGATCACCGCCCCGGCAATCGAAGGCAGCGGCGCCAGCGCCGATTTCCGCGTCGTCGCCCCGCCGGGCGAATTTGAACGCGTGCAGATGGACCTGGCCGAGATGAAACGCGCCGCCAGCGAAACGCGAGGCCATCTCTACACCATGGCCGATGCCGCGCGATTGCTCGACGATCTACCCGCCGGCGAAGCGGTTCCGGTCGAATCGCTGCCGCCCAAGGTGCTATGGAACCATTGGCTGGTGCTGCTGGCGCTCGTGGTCGTGCTCACCGGCGAATGGACGCTGCGCAAGCGGCAGGGGATGTTGTAAGCCAGATTTGCCAGAAAGCCGATTATGCATCCGCTAACTCGTAAGCTCGCAGCACTGCGCCGACGTGCCCGCCTGATGGTTTGGGCCAACGCGCTGGGACGAGTGGCGGCCGGTGTGCTGTCGATTGCCATCGTCGTCGCAGCGCTCGACTACAGCGTGCGATTCCAGGATCGCGGACTGCGGATCATGGCCAGCCTCGCGGTGCTGATCACGGCGCTGGCCCTGGCCTGGCGATTGATCTGGCCTGCGGCCCGAGTTCGGCTCAGCGATTTGGACCTGGCGTTGCTCGTCGAGCGGCGATTCCCCAAGTTGCGCGACCAGCTCGCAACCACGGTCGAATTTCTGCATGCCGATCCTGCCGACCTTGAGGCCGGTTCGCTCGCGCTGCGCCGCGAGGTGATCCACCAGGCCGCCACCGATAGCGCGCATTTCGATCTGGGACAAACGCTCGATCCGCGTCCGGCCCTCCGCGCCGGACTGGCCGGAACGGTCGCGATCGCAATGGTCGCGATCGTAGCCTTGTCGGCGCCAGCCGATTTCCGCATCGCCAGCATGCGGTTGATCGCGCCCTGGAGCGACACCGCCTGGCCGAACGTGAATCACCTGGTGCTGGTCAAGCCGGTGCAGCGCCTCGCGGCGGGCGAGCGGTTCGAAGTCGCCGTGGCCGACGCTCAAGGAGCGAAGCTTCCCAGCGAGGTCCGCATCCACTATCGGTTCGACTACGACAGTGCCCGGCCGCAAGAACGTGCCGAGCCAATGCGTCTGACGGGCGGCGTGATGGTGGCTGGCATTGAAAGTGTTTCGCGCCCCTTCCTGTATCGTGCCGAAGGAGGTGACGACGACACGATGCCTTGGACGGAGTTGATCGTCGTCGAGCCTCCCGCACTCGAGCAACTTGAAGTCACGCTGCACTATCCCGAGTACACGGGCTGGAACCCGGCGGTCGCCGAGGCCAACTTCCGCGCGCTCGTCGGTACGCGCGTGGCAATCGCCGGCCGCGCGAACAAACCGCTGCGCAGCGCCCTGGTGCGTTTCGAACCGGGCAATGAGTTGCCGCTGACCGTGACGGCCGACGGCTATTCGTTCGCCCTGGCACACGATGCGATGCCGGGCTTTGTGGTTTCAAAAACCGCCTCGTTTACGATCGACCTTGAGGACGGCGATGGATTCCACGGCGGGCGTGATATGCGCTACGAGGTGCGCGCGGTCGAAGATCATGCGCCCACCGTGGCTCTGGAAGAACCTCCCGCCGACACGTTCCTCACCGCCGAAGCAATCGTGCCTGTGCGCACGTTGGCCAAAGACGATCTGGCCGTTCGGAACGTAGAGCTGCGCTGGTCGCGGTCGGATCACAGTGATCAGCCCGACACGGTCGTGTCGTTGTACGACGGCCCCGAACGCGTCGAGCCTTCGGACGCCGCCGACACCACCGCGCCCGGCCACGGCGAGGCGCGCAGCATCGACCATCGCTGGGATCTCAAATCGTTGGGGTTAAAGCCGGGCACACGCCTCTCCTTGTACGCCGCCGCCACCGACTACCGCGGCGCGACGACGCAAAGCCATCCGCGACAACTGTCGATTATCACAGGCGACGAGCTGCAAGACCGGCTCACCGAGCGCCAAGGCGCCATCCTCAACGAGCTGAACCGCATGCTCAAGCTCGAGCGCGACTCGCGGGCTCAGGTCTCGGGCGTGCAAATTCAGCTCGACCAGGTCGGCAAGCTGAACAAGAACGATACCGATCACTTGCAACAGGCCGAGCTGACGCAACGGCAGATCGAGCGCGGGATCGGCCGTCGCGAGGAAGGCATCCCGCA
>DASZPI010000131.1:0-4410 GCA_035550355.1 Pirellulales bacterium | reverse complement strand
TCGATCGGCATGTGACCATGGCCGACCTGAAAAGCGTGCTGCGGTTATTCGCGGCCAGCTATTTCGGCGGTGATGTGCACATTCGCTTTCGGCCATCGTTCTTCCCGTTTACCGAGCCCAGCGTCGAAGTCGACATGAGCTGGAACGACGTCTGGATCGAAATGGGCGGGGCAGGCATGGTCGACCCAAACGTGCTGCGCGCCGTCGGCTACGACCCCGAAATTTATTCAGGGTTTGCCTTCGGCTTGGGCGTGGAGCGCGTTTGCGCGCGGCGACACAACATCACCGACATTCGCGAGTTTTATAAAAACGACGTGCGCTTTCTCGAACAGTTCTGAGATCCAGCCCTTCGTCCGCGCGCCATGCTCATTTCCTGGAACTGGTTGAAAACCTACGTCGAACTCGACATCACTGCCGAGGAACTGACCTCGCGGTTGATGATGGCCGGATTCAATCACGAAAGCACCACCCCGGTCGGCGACGACCTGGCGATCGACTTCGAGGTGACGAGCAACCGCCCCGATTGCCTGGGACATCTGGGCATCGCGCGCGAAACCGCCGTCTTGTGGGGCTGCGAGCTGCGCCTACCCGCCGCCGAGCCAAAAGTGGGGCGGACGCCGATCGCCAACTTAGCTACGGTCGCCGTCGAGTGTCCCGAACTGTGTCCGCGGTACATCGCCCGAGTCATTCAAGGGGTGCGCGTCGCACCGAGTCCGCCGTGGCTGGTAAGCCGGCTGGCGACGATCGGCATCTCGGCCATCAACAACATTGTCGATGTCACGAATTTCGTGCTGATGGAATGCGGTCAGCCGCTGCACGCATTCGACTTGGCGAAATTAGCGGGGCAACAGATTATCGTTCGCCGCGGTCGGCCTGGAGAGCAGATCGAAGCGATCGATCATAAGACGTACCAGCTCGCCGAAATGTGCGTGATTGCCGATCGCGACCGCGCGGTTGGCATCGCAGGAATTATGGGTGGCGCCGGCAGCGAAGTCACCGGCGCAACGACCAGCATTCTGCTCGAGAGCGCCGAATTCGATCCCTCAGCCATCCGCAATGCGGCGCGGCGGCTGAACCTGCACAGTGATTCATCGTATCGCTTCGAGCGCGGCCTCGATCGCCAGGGGCTCGATTGGGCCAGCCGCCGCGCGTGCCAGCTTATGCTCGAGACTGCCGGCGGCGAATTGGCGTCGGGCTCGATCGATGTTGGTGGCAAGCCGCCGCCGGCCAGACCGATTGTGTTGCGGCACGATCAGCTCAAACGGATTCTCGGGATTGAAATCCGGAGCGACAAAGTCCGCGAGATTCTAAGCTCGCTGGGAAATCGCGTGCTTTCCGAGACCCAGGGCCCGCGATCGCAGGTCGAAGTCATCCCGCCAAGCTGGCGCCGCGACCTGGAGCGCGAGATCGACTTGATCGAGGAGGTCGCGCGCATCTATGGCTACGAGGCGATTCCGGAGGATGTCAGCGTGCCCATGGCGCCGTCGGCGCGTAGCGCCGACGATCGTGTGCTCGACCGCGTGCGTTCGACATTGACCGCGATCGGCTACGACGAAGCGCTGACCGTTTCGGTTGTTGACGAGGCGTGGTCGGATGCGTTCACCCCCTGGACCGATGCCGGCGCCTTGCAGCTCTCGACACCGCTGCTGCGGCGTGCCGATCGCCTGCGCCGCAGCCTGGTGCCAAGCTTGCTGGCCGCCCGCCGCACGAACGAATCGCTGGGCAATGCAGTCGTTGAGCTATTCGAGATCGCCCGAATCTACCTGCCGCAGATGGGGCAGTTGCCCCGTGAAGCGTTGATGCTCGGCATCAGCAGCGGTGGCGATTTCCAGGCCGTCAAAGGTGCAATAGAAACCATCCTGGCACGGATCAATCCTGCCCTGGAGTTGACGGTCAAGCCCTTCGAGCATGAACTGCTCCGTACACCGCGCGCGTGCGCACTGTATCTCGATGGCGAGCACGTGGGCTATCTAGGCGAGGCGAGTCAAGCGGGGCTCGACCGGTTTGAATCGCGATTTGGCACGACGATCGCCGAACTGCGGCTTGCACCATTGATCGAACGCGCCGTTCTGGTGCCGCAGTACGCGAAACAGTCGGCCATGCCGTCGATCACGCGCGATCTGAACCTGGTGATGAGCGAGCAGGTCGCCTGGACCGACGTCGCGCGCGAGGTGCGCGTTGCCGCCGGTCCGCTGCTCGAACAGCTCGTGTATCGCGACACATATCGCGATCCGCAGCGCCTCGGGGCGGGGCGAAAAAGCGAACTGTTTTCCGTTGTGCTGCGCGACGCGAATGAAACACTCGCCGGCGAGCAGGCCGACGCCGTGCGCGACGCGATTGTCGCCCGTTGTTCGCAGGCGTTTGGCGCACAGTTACGCGCCTGACGTGCAAGAATTAAACCTCGTGCCAGCCGTCGGGCGCCAGCACCCGATGTCCCGAGCGACTTTCGCCACCCGACGATCGGCCGCGCTCCTCGCCCGACCATGGGGCAATTCCCTCCAACTCGGGCATAATCTCTTTGAGCTGCCCGATCAGGCGTTCCGCCAGACGCCGCATGGTCGACGTATCGGACCGTTCGTAGATCGCTACCGCCGTTTTCATCATCCGCACCAGTCGGGCGCGTTGCAGCACGGGGGGCGACAGCGGCGAATTCGAATCGACCAGTAAATCTGCGATGGGAACTTCCAGCACGCGTTGCCACGCATAGAGCTGGCTCAACGCGAGGTCGGTCTGCTCGTCTTCTTGGCGGGCGACTTCGTCGACGTCGACGCGCAAGTGTTGCGCGATGCGGCGCACGCTCATGCCCTGTTCGCGGCGAACTTCCTTGAGCCGGTGCCAGCGCACACGCGACTCAGCCGGCTGCACAGACCGCGACAGACTGGAACCAATCGTTGGACGGATGTTCGACGTGCTCATGGCTATTGCCTTACCGCGATTGCCGCGCCAATCGTAGCGATGTTGAATCCGTTGCTTAACGTCACGGCGAAGATCGTGCCAATTCGCATGGCACTGCATTCATCGACTGCGCGCGCGAACAAACAGCCAGCGGCCGACGATGAATTGCGCCGCGGCGTGCACACGGAGGCGTGAGCAGTGGATGTCGATAGCACAAGACACCCAACAACGAGCTATCCGATCGAAAGTTGTCAAACTCTCGCCGGTCATCGCTTGTTCGAAGAACGGAACCGTTCGCAGCGATGGCAGCGAGTGTGGCCCACCGAAGCCACGATCATTTCGCCAACGTTGGCCTGCATGGGCAACCACGCTGCCCCCGTCTCGCGGCACTCACCAAGGCCTTTCGATGGCGGCCGAGCAAATCTCGACCGCTCATCGTCGGTTCATCATAAGCACCGGCGATGCCGCAGAGCAAGCAGATGAATATCGGCCTAACACAGCCACTGCCGGACAAGTCGCTGCCTTATTCGCCCAGGGCCAAATGCTTCATGGCCGAGAGCAGCTTAGGACGCTCGACCGCCGGGTGGGCTTGGTGCGAACGATTATGGTCGACGTGTGATTTTCGCCGGACCGAAACAGTAAACGGCGAGCTGTGCGGGGCGTGCGTCTGCGTGCGAACCGGCTCACCTTGGCGGACGTGCACGTAACGCACTGGGTATCGCGAGCGCGCAGCCCAGTCGGTGAGCGTTTCATGATTGGTGCTTAGCGACCAATCGCGGGCCATCGCCCTGGGCGCGAGCATGAACAATGCGCCGTGATGATCGAGGCTTGCCGACCGCCGCCCACGGCGCATCGGCACCACCCGCCGGCTCAGTTGTGCCGTGCCCACGACCACCTCGGCCGTCTCGCTCGGCGGCCATAGCTTGCCGAAGTCGTCGATGTTTCCGGAGAAATTTTCTTCGCAAAACAACACGTGTCGCGCCGCGGCATTTTCCAGGCCGGTATGCATCGCAGCGACCGAGCCCATCCGCAAGGCGTGGCGCAGCACTTTGACCTGCGGGTAGCCGAGCGCGAACTCGTTGGCAATCTCCGGGGTCGAGTCGGTCGATCCATCGTCGACAATTTTGATCTCGAACCGCGAGGCCAGCTCGGCGAGCACATCGAGCCAGCGTGTCGTCAGTTGGACAAGATACGACTGCGCATTGAAGACCGGCAAAACGACGCTAACGTTAAAAATCACGTGCAAATCCTAAAGTCGCAGCGCGAAGCACACAGGCCGACGATGATGCCCATCACCCAGCAATCGGACCGACTCGCTCGCCGAATCGACGTGGTGCAAGAAATTGCCGTAGGAATCGGCTTTGCCGATCTCGCCGGTGCCCACAGCGAGCATCTCGCACCGGAGTTCGCAGCACGGTATCGTAATGGATCGCCGCCGGCGCCGTACCCAGACCATACAATCGTCATCGGGGTGCGGTGTCTCCCCCCGTCAGAAAACGATTCAAAGCCATGGCA
>DASZPI010000130.1:0-3218 GCA_035550355.1 Pirellulales bacterium | reverse complement strand
ATTTCGACGGCGGCTGCGTGGTGCATTACGACGACCGAGGCCGGGAGCTCGGCCGGGTAACCGTTCCCACGGCAAAAGTTACCTGTCCGGCGTTCGGCGGTGCTCAGCTCGACGAGCTGTACATTGCTACCGGCGGCGGCGGCGACCGCGTCGCCAACGGCCCCGCGGCCGGCGCGCTGTTCCGCGCTCGCCCCGGGGTCTGCGGGCGCGCGGAGTACCTGTCGCGCGTGGCACGGTAGCCTGCCACGCCGCTTGCGATTTCGCGAGTCGCGCAGTACCCCTGTGCATGGCCGCGCGCCCCGCTACAATGCCCCCCATGCCAACGAATGCGCGCCAAATCGACCAACTGCGCTGGAACAAATTTCCGGTGCTCGATGACGGTTTTGTCTGTCTGGTCGACTGCATGGGGGACGATCAGGCGGTGGTCCAGGCGGCGCGCGTCAGCTACGGCGAAGGGACGCGGCAGGTCTCCGACGATCGCGCGCTAATCCGCTACCTGATGCGCCACCGGCACTCGACGCCGTTCGAGATGGTTGAGATCAAGTTCCTGGTGCGCGTGCCGATGGACGCCTGGCGACAATGGATCCGCCATCGAACGGCCAACGTCAACGAATACTCGACCCGCTACTCGCTGGCCATCGACTCGGCCCAGCGCACACCGCCCGACGAGTGGCGCGGCCAGGCTGCGACGAATCGCCAAGGCAGCGCCGGACGGCTCGACCCGGCGGTGGGCGCCGAGCTTTCGGCCGCCGAAGACCATTTGCATGCCGAAGCGCGGCGGATCTACGAGCAGCGCATCGAATTGGGCGTGGCCCGTGAGCAGGCCCGCAAGGACCTGCCGCTGTCGACGTACACCGAGGCGTACTGGAAAATCGACCTGCACAACCTGCTGCACTTTCTGAGCCTGCGGATGGATGCGCACGCGCAGGAGGAGATCCGTCTGTACGCCACGACCATCGGCACGCAGATCGTGCGACCGTTGTTCCCGCTGGTGTGGGAGGCGTTCGAGGACTTCAGACAACACGGCATGTTTCTCAGCCGCATCGATTGCGAAGTCATTCGCCGGCTGACCGAACGACTGATCAGCGAGAACCGCTCGCGCGCAACGGAAGATGATTTTATCGCCGTTCAAGACCCCACCTGGGCGGCGCTCAGCCGCAGCCGCGAACGCGACGAATGCCGCGAGAAGCTGGTGCGCCTGGGATTGCTGACCTCGTAATTCGACGCTCCGGAGTTCTATGGCGAACCTGCACCACGAAATCGTCCGGGTCACTCAACAGTTGTTGGAAAGCATTGTCGCCGGCGATTGGGCGACCTACGAACAGCTCTGCGATCCCACGCTCAGTTGCTTCGAGCCCGAGAGCCGCGGGCACCTGGTCGAAGGCATGGCATTTCACAAGTTTTATTTCGACCTCGAACACTCGGGCAGCCCCCGCACGACGACCATCGCCTCGCCACATGTTCGCGCGCTCGGCAGCGAGGCGGCCGTCATCAGCTACGTGCGGCTCACGCAATCGATCGATCTTGCCGGACAGCCCGCGACCGCCGCCGTCGAGGAAACACGCGTGTGGCAGCGCAGCGGCGGCGCCTGGAAGCACGTGCACTTCCACCGCTCGCCAGCCTAAGACACGACCGATGTCGCCCGCTACTCGCCGAGCGCGCCAAGACTCGCCAGCAGTTCGCTCATTTCGCCCGCGGCGTGGGCGTCGCCCTGCGTGCGGGCCGCTTCAATGCCGTCGCGCAAAATCGAGCGCGCTTCGTCGATTCGTCCCAGGCGCACCAGCTGCTGCCCCGACATGAAGAATGCGGGCACATACGGCGGCCGATCTCTGGTGAGCGCCCGCAGTTGATTGAGGCTGCGCTCGTGCTCCCCCTCCTTGTCGAACTCCAGCGCCAGGCTGTAGCGCAGAAAAACATCTTGCGGCTCCTCAGCCAGCATGGCTTCGATCCGCTCGCGGCGCGATGGCATGATGCAATTCCGTTGCGAAGGGCGGCTAGGCAATTCCGTGCGCCGCTTCGTACGCGGCAATCTTGTCTTCGTGCGCAAGCGTCAGCCCGATGTCGTCCAGGCCGTTGAGCAGGCAATGCCGGCGGAACGGCTCGACGTCGAACGGCAGCTTCAGGCCGTGTTCGTCGCTGAGCGTGCAGCTTTGCAGATCGACGGTGAGCTTGTAGCCCGGCCAGCGCTTGGCGCGCTCGAACAGGTCGCTCACTTGCTCCTCGCTGAGCCGCACCGGCAGCAGCCCGTTCTTGAAGCAATTGTTATAGAAGATATCGGCGAAGCTGGGGGCGATGATCGCGCGGAACCCGTAATCCTCGAGCGCCCACGGAGCATGCTCGCGACTGCTGCCGCAGCCGAAATTGCGTCGCGCCAGCAGGATCGTCGCCCCGGCGTTCTCGGGCCGGTTCAACTCAAACGCCGGGTTCAGGCTGCCATTGTCGTGGAAGCGCCAATCGAAGAACAGGAACTGGCCGAAGCCCGTGCGTTCGATCCGCTTGAGAAACTGCTTGGGGATGATCTGGTCGGTATCGACGTTCGGCCGATCCATCGCGGCGACGATGCCGGTGTGCGTGGTGAACGGGCGCATGGCAGTATCTTGCTCTGTTCTTTAGGAAGGCGTGGGGAAAATATCGGCGACCGCGCAGGTGAAGCCGGGGATCAGGCTGCCGCCGTTGAGCGCGTCGCGCTCGGTGAGCACCGCGACCGTGCCATCGTTTCGATACACGGTTGCGGTGCGAGTCTTGGGATTGATGACCCATACCTCTTGTGATCCAGCGGCGAGATACTCTTGCACTTTCTCGTCGAGTTCGTTGACTCGATCGTTGGGCGAGACGACTTCAACTGCCAGGTCCGGAGCGCCGGGGAAGAATGTTTTGGGGGAGCCAATTCTCTCGATGCGGCTCGCCACTACGAACGATACATCAGGCGCCCGCACGGTGTCTGGATCGCGCGAGAGGATGAATCCGGTGTCGGAACTTAGTACCGATCCCAGCCGACGTTGCTTCACGTGAATTCTCATGCGAGTGGCCAGCTCCATGATAATTTCGCCGTGTTCAAAGCCCGCAGGTGTCATCGTGGTGATCTCCCCCTTCACCAATTCGTGCCGCAGGTTGTCATCCGGCCGCCAAAATAACTCGTCGGCGGTCATCAATCGCGATTCGGTTGCCATCGCTTAGCCCTTCTTGTAATCCCACTGGCGAATATCGACGAAGTGCCC
>DASZPI010000129.1:0-4121 GCA_035550355.1 Pirellulales bacterium | reverse complement strand
TATGCCGAGAATGCCCAGAATCTCGCCGCTCCGGAAGCTCCGGTACCCAACCAACCGAAGATTGGCGACGAGTCGATTATGACCGGTGGCCAGGCCGGCTCGGGCGACTTTATCTTCCGCGGTTTCGTGGTGGTGGCGCGGGTCGACAACGTGATCTTCAAAATCAATACGCTCGATACGAAACCCGTGAGCAAACTTAGCCCGCTGACTCTGACCATGGTGGCACAAAAGCACGTGGCCAGGATCAAAGCCGTGAAGTAGGCCAGCCATGCGAGGCGCGCGATCTGTTCGGAGCGTTCGCGGCCGGTGTGTTGCAATACTTTTGGCAATCACCGTCGGCTGCGGTCGCAGCGCAGCCGTGCCCAAGGAGCCGATGGCCAACGAGCCAGCGCCCGCGGCAATCAGCAACCCCGACGCGCCTCCGCGCGATGCCGCTGCGATCGATCAGCCGGCGGTCCGCCGAGCGTTGCCGGTTCGGTGGATCTCGGTTTCATCGCAACGAGCGGCAATCGATGTCGCTGCCGCGCCGGAGTTCGTCGTGCAGTCGGGGCACACGATGGTCGTCAACGCGGTTGCCTTTGCGCGCGACGGCAGCTTGCTGGCCAGCGCCGCGGCCGATGGCCTGGTGAATCTGTGGGACGTATCGACCGGCAGACAACTTCGCGCTCTGGCCGGCGGTGTGAACGCGCTGTCGGCGGTTGCCTTCGATCCGCGGGGCGGTCGCGTCGCCGCCTCGGGGATGGACCGCCGAGTGTTTCTTTGGAATGTCGACGACGGCCGCATGGTGCGCACGTTCGAGGGGCATTTGGACCGCGTGCTTTGCGTCGGGTTCTCGAACAAGGGCGATCGGCTGGTGAGTGGCAGCGGCGACAAGCTGGCCGTGATCTGGGGCGCCGACGACGGCAGCCTGTTGCAGATCCTGAACCATGACCTGGAAGTGGTCGAGGTGGCGTTCAGTCCCGACGATCGATGGATTGCCACGCAAACCCGCGATGCGCCGCTGCCCGACGGAACCGCGCCAGGCGCCCTGCGACTGTGGGACGCCGCAACCGGCGCCGAATTGCATCAATGGAAATCGGTCGGCAAGCACGGCCAGCGCATCGTATTCGACCCGCGGTCGCGCTGGTTGGCATCGTCGACGGGGACGCAAACGCAGGTCGTCGGCCTTGCCGATTACTCGATACTCCAGCAGATCGACGGCATCCCCCTCGGCGTTCGCCGCGAAGACAACGCCTTGGCCGTGCTCGATCGCGTTGGTCACTTGCGCTTCGTCAACGCCGAAAGCGGTGCGACGATCGCGGAAATCGCGACGGAGAACGCTCCGACACCCGAGGAGGTGGCCCAGGCAAGAACGGCGCACCAAGAGGGCTACTGGGTGCAGTCGATGATGGATTATCCGAGGTTCACGGCCCCGGACGAACAAGCGGTCTTAAATGCCGATGGCGACACGATTGCCGGCCCCAGCATCGGCGCAACGATTGGCATGTGGGACACGCGAACCGGCGGAAGCATGGGAGTGCTCGGCGAGCGGCTGATCCTTCCGTATCGACAACGTATCCGCAACTTGCTGCTGCGGCCGCTGCTGGTTGCGTGGCATCCCGGCGCGCCGGTCGTGGCGATCGGCGGTCCGGACGGCGCGGTGCGCGTGGTCGATCTTGCCGCGGCAGCCGCACCGCACCTGGTGGGTCGTCACGTCGCGGCCAACGAGCCGGTGCCGATCGTCGCCCTGGCGTGGCATCCGAGCAGTCGCGTGCTGGCCAGCGCCGGTGACGATGGATCGATCCGCCTGTGGGACACGGTAATGAACCGATCGATCGGATCGCTCAAGGTCCCTGACGGAATTCAGGGGATCGAATCGCTCGCCTTTGCCCCAGACGGCGCAACGCTCGCCAGTGGTCACGGATCGGACGATACGCTCGAGGGAAAAATCGTGCTCTGGGACGCAGCACGCGGCAAAGTGAAACAAGTGCTGACCGATGTCGGCCCGGCCCAATCGCCACGCTTTTTTCTGCGCCACTCGGCCAGTCCCAGCCCGGTTTCGGCCTTGGCGTACTCAAGCGACGGCCGGCGGCTCGTCAGCGTCAATCGGCTCAACGCGCGGCTGAGCATTTGGGATGCGCAGTCGGGCGAGCAGCTTCGCAGCGTGATCGCCAACGCTGATCGCGGAAACGCAGAGTTTGTTAACGACGTCGCCATTTCGGCCGACGGTCAGCAGATCGCGGTCGCCGGCGGTTGCCCGCGCGAGATGGAAGCGCCCAGCCGCATTTTCGACAACGTCGTGACGCTGTTCGATGCCAACAGCGGCCAATTCCTCGCAAGCTTTAGTGGCCATCAACATGGCGTAACCGCGGTGGCGTTCAGTCCGCGCGAGAATCTGCTAGCCAGTGCCGGAATCGACGCCACGATTCGCCTTTGGAATCCGGCGACCGCCGAACTGCTGAAGACCTTCAGCGGCCAGGAAGGACATGCGATCGAGGTCGACTCGCTGTCGTTCAGCCACGACGGCCGATTTGTGGACAGCGCCGGTCGCGATATGTCGATACGCGTCTGGAATGTCGAGCAACGAAAGCTCACCGCGGCGCTAGTGGTTTTTGGACAGGACGATTTTGTCTGGGCGACGCCCGAAAACTACTACACCGCTTCGCGACAAGGATTGAAAGGCGTCGCGTTTCGGCTCGGCCGCCACGCGGTGCCCTTCGAACAATTCGATCTGAAGCTCAATCGCCCCGACCTGGTGCTCGAGCGCTTCGGCTACGCGCCCTCGGCCGTGCTCGATTCGTATCGCAGCGCTTACCAGCATCGGCTCAAGCGAATGGGGATCGAATCCTCGGCGGAACAAGCGACCTACGAACTACCGCGTGTCGAACTCGTCGAACGGCCCGCGCGCTCGACAAACCAGCGGCGGATCACCGTGCGGCTGCGCTCGACCGAAGCGAGCGGATATCTTGCGCGGCTGCAAACCTATGTGAACGACGTGCCGATCTGGGGCGCCGCGGGCGCCGATTTGGGCGAAAAGCGCGCTGCAAGCGGCGAACTCGAGGCCGACGTTGACCTTGCCCCTGGCGCGAACAAGCTGCAGTTGTCGGTGATGAACGACCGCGGGGTCGAGTCGCTGCCCGAAACCGTTGAAGTGTATTACCACGCACCGGCCGAGCAGCCCAAGTTGTTCGTGCTGGCCATCGGCGTCTCGAAGTACCGCCAGCCGCGGCTCGAGTTGGAGTACGCCGCCAAAGACGCTCGCGACGTCGTCGGCATGCTCGAAGGCTTCAAGGATCGCTACAGCGCCATCGAGCCGCTGCTATTGACCGACGCCCAAGTAACCCGCGAGCGCGTGCTCCAGGCCCGCAACTTCCTCGAACAATCGAGCATCGACGATGTGGCCGTGGTGTTCGTCGCCGGCCACGGCTTCTTGCATGCCGGACGCGACTACTATTTCGGCACCTTCGACGTCGATCCCGAGGCTCCCCAGCAGCGCGGCGTGCCGTACGACGCAATCGAGTCGCTGCTCGACGGCATTCCGGCCCGGTCGAAGCTGCTACTTGTCGATACCTGCCACGCCGGCGAAGTGGAAGACCTGCCGGCGGCTCACCTGGCGTCGCCGACCGAACCTGCGAGGCCGAGTGTTGAGGCCGATCAGCTTGCCGCGAACGTTCGCCAGGTGCGGTCGTTCCGCGGATTGGCCCTGGCCGACGAACCGCGCCCCACCGCGCAGGCCGGCACCATGCGGGCGCTACTCGGCGAGTTGTTCGCGGACCTAAGGCGCGGATCAGGAGCGACCGTGATTGCCGCGGCCGGCGGAGCCGAGTACGCACAGGAATCGGCCGAGTGGCGCAACGGCGTGTTCACTTACACCGTGCTCGCTGGCCTGGGCCAGCAGGGCGGCCGCAAAGCCGATCTCGACGGCGACGGCCGCGTGCGCGTCTCCGAGCTTCGCGACTACGTGACGGCCGAAGTGCCCCGCCTCACAGGCGGTCGGCAAACGCCGACCGCCCGGCGCGAGAATCTGGAAGGCGACTTTATCCTCGACTGACGCGGCCCACTCGCGAGCGCCGAGTTACGGCTTCGGCGCGGCGGCCGGAGGGGGCAAAGGCTGGGTCCAGTTGTCGAGATTCCACAAATTG
>DASZPI010000128.1:0-6051 GCA_035550355.1 Pirellulales bacterium | reverse complement strand
GACCATGCCGTCCGCGTTACCGTCGCTTCGATCGGTTGGTCGTAGTAGGCTTGAATCAGCACCGAAGCCTTCGCGCCCGGAACGACATAGTTGGCGTCCTGTTCAGGAATGTCGACAAACACACGGACCACGTCGGTCCGCTCGACGACATAAATCGGCGCCGATTTGCCGCCTGGCCCAAGATACGGCGACCGAGCGTCCGCCGTCGGATCGCCGGTCGCGGGGAGCACAAAATCGAACGTGTTGGCATTGCGCGCTACGATCACGCCGTCGAACGGGGCAAGAAGCTTCAGGTAACTGACCCACGCTTCCATGCGCCGCGTCTCGCTTTGGGCAACCTCCAGATCGGCCTCGGCAACCGAGACGTCCACGATCGCCTTCGACAGCGTCGCTTCGTGCGACAGCAATTCCGCCTCGGCCTTTTTGATCGTCGCCTTGGCGGCGTCGCGGGCCGCGATATCGGATTTCAATTGGTTTTTCGACTCCAGCAAAATCTGCGGTGCCACCACTCCCTTCGCCACTTCGCGGCCCAACCGCTCGACCTCCGACTGCCAGCGATCGACTTCGCTCTGGTACTTGCCGAGCATGGCTTTGGCTTCGTCCAGCCGCGCGTGTGCGGCATCGACCTCGGCCCGTTCGACATCGACCAGCTTGCGAGCCAGCTCGATCCGTTGCTGATCGAGGCTGACGGTCGCTCGCTTTGTTCCCAGATCCTCCACCATCTCGGGAACGTAGAGTGTTGCCAGAACCTCGTCTTTCTTCACGCGATCGCCGATATCGACGTTCCACTTCTTGATGTAAGCGGTCATTTTCGGATAAACGCTCGAACGCTCGTAGCTTTCAACAAAGCTCGGCTGCTCGACCGTGCGCACGATCGTTCGCCGTTGCGGATGCGTGACCTGCACCTGCGGCGTGTCGTCAACTGGCTTGGCGGCTTCCTTGTGCTTGCACCCTTCCAGCGCGCCGCCAACGGCGATGCCCAAGCCAATCGCAGCGATCATTGTCCATCGCCGCATCACTTGTCTCCCGTTTCGTTATGGTCGCGAGTGTTCGACGATGCATCGGGTTGGCTGTCGTCCTGCGGTTTCTCGGCGTGGTGCGCTCGTTGGCCTTGTTCGTCCATTGCTGGGTCGTAGTGCTTGCTTTGCTGATCGCCCGCATACAGCGACGGCGAATACGCCTGGCTGCGGCCGATCACAATGGCAAAGATCGAAGGAACGACCAGCAGCGTGGCAACCGTCGACATCACCAGGCCGCCGATCACCGCCAATCCCAGCGGCCCTTCCATCTGGCTGCCGCGCTCCAGCCCCAGCGCCATCGGCACCATGCCCACGGTCATCGCGCAGGCGGTCATCAAGATCGGCCGCATCCGTTCTTCGGCGCCGACAATGGCGGCTTCGGCCGACGACGCCCCGCTGCGCCAATGCTCGTCCATGAACGCCACCAGCAGCACCGAGTTCGACACCGACACACCCAGGCACATGATCGAGCCCATGAACGATTCGATGTTCAGCGTCGTGCGGGTCACGAACAGAATGATCACGACGCCCGCCACGACACCCGGCACGGCACTGATCGAAATCACGGCCATTCGCGGCGACTGAAAATAGCCGGTCAGCAGCAACAGGATCACGAACACGGCTACGCCGAGGCCGACGGCGAGCGCTTCGAACATTTCGATCATCGGCGGTAGCTGGCCCATCGGCATCACGCGCACGCCGCGCGGCGGCTGACCCGCGGCAGCAATTGCCTTCGAAACCTGTCGCGACGCGCGCCCCATGTCCTCGCCTTCCACATTGGCATTGATGCTTAAGTAGCGCTGGCTGGCCGCGCGGTCGATCTCGCCGGGAATTTTGTCGTTGCGCACCTGCGCTACATCGCGGATCAACAGGTTCACCAGCGGATTCACCTCGGCCAGCGGCAGCGTTTCCACTTCGACTTTGCTGGTCATGTAACGCGGCGGCACGAGCACCTCCACCTGATAATCGAAGCCGGTCTTGACATCGATCCAGTAGTTCAGCGCGATGAATCGGCTTGACGAAGTCGCTTCGATCAGCGGCTCGCTGGCTTCGCGGACTTTGATCTCGCTGAGCCCGGCCTTCTCGCGGTCGATCTCGACTCGCACCGCCGGATAATCGAGCATCTGCTCGATTTGGACGTCGCGGAGATACGCAATCCGCTTCATCTGGTCTTCGATCTTGTGGGCGTGCATCCGCACCAGGTCCAGATCGGTGCCGACGACGCGCACCGAAATCGGCGTCATCGAGCCGAAGCTCATCACCTCGGTCACCAGGTCGCCCGGCTGAAAGCCGAACGTGGCGGTTTCGGCTTGCTGCTGGGCATCATGCTTCGGCAGTCCGCCTTTTTCGAGCCGCTCGGCGAGCCATGGAATCACGCGCTCGGGGAGCACCTTGCGCAGCCGTTCGCGGAATTCGTCGAGCTGGATGCCGCTGTCATCCTTGAGCGCAATCCGCAGCTGGCCGTCGTCGGGGCCGCGCATGAACAGCACGATGGTGTCCATGCCGAAGTTCGGCGCCACCTGCCCGGCAAAGCCCATGGAGATGGCAATGTTCTCGGGCTTGGCTTCGCGCGCGATTTCATCGAGGCATTTCAGTGCCATCTCGCGCGTGAGCTTGTAGTTCGATCCAGGCGGCGGACGGAACCGCAGCACGAATTCCCCCGAATCGATCTGCGGAAAAATCTCGGCGCCCAACTCCAGCCCCAGCACTCCGATCACCACGCCGCTGGCGACCAGGTACACGCTCAGCACCACCCAGCGCCATGCGACGAATCGCTCGACCAAGCGTCGGTAACGATCGCGGACACGATCGAAGAGCCCTTTCTTGCCCTGCTGCTTTTCCTGGTGCTTGAGAAGGTAAACGCACAGCACCGGCACGAACGTGATCGACAGCATAAACGCGGAGATCATTGCAAAGCCGACGGCAACCGTCAGCGGCATGAACAGACTGCGTAGCGGGTCTTGCATGATGAACGCCGGCACGAATACCGACAGCACGCAGAACAGCGACAGCAAGATCGGCACCGCCGTGGTCCGCGCGGCGTAGCTGACCGCCGTCGATACGTTGCCAGTCTTGCGCATCTGCACGTGCAGGTTCTCGATCACCACCGTCGACATATCGACCAACAGGCCGATCGACAGTGCCAAGCCGCCCAAGGACATGATGTTCACCGTGTTGCCGGTGACCCAAAGCCCGAGCAGCGCCCCGAGTAATGCCAGCGGGATGTTGCACACGACCACGATCACGCTGCGCAGATCGTGCAGGAACAACAGGATCATCAGCCCGGTGAGTGCCGCGCCGATCAGCCCTTCGGTGGCTACGCTGTGCACGGCGGCCAGCACCGTTGGCGATTCGTCGAATTCGAAATTGATCGACACGTCTTTCGGCGCCGCGTCGCGAAAAACCTGCATCGACTTGCGAATATCAGAAACCACGGTCAAGGTCGAGGCGGTGCTTTTCTTGATGATCGGCAGGTAGACTGAGCTTTTGCCGTTCACCAGCGCATCGCCGTAGTCGAGATCGGTGGCGTCGACGATGCTTGCCACGTCGCGGGTATAAACGTTTTGGCCCATGCGCAGCGGAATCTTCCCCAACTCCTCGACGTTGACGACCGTGGCATTGTTGGGGACCATCGGCATGGCGTCGCGGATGTACAGGTTGCCGGCCGGCACCACCGCGTTGCCCGACATCAGTGCGTTGGTCACGTCGTGCGGCGAAAGGTTGTAGGCTTCCAACTTTTCGGGATCGCACTTCACCAGGATCGAGCGCACGTTCGGCCCCAACGGCGATACGGCGACCGTGCCGGGAACGTTCTGCAGCACCAGCGGCCGGACGATGTTCTGCGCGATGTCGGCCACTTTGCCGATCGGCGTCGTTTTGCCGTTCAGCACCAGGTAGCCCACCGGGACGCTTCCGGCGTCGAGCCGCATGACCATGGGAGGCAGCGTGCCCGGCGGCATCCGCGACACCGCCCGGTTGGCCATCGCGACCACCTCGGCCGTCGCTTGGCCCATCTCGATACCTGGATGAAACGTAATTTCGACCAACGCGATCTGTTGAATCGAGCGCGACTTGATTTCTTTGATGCCATCGACGTACTGAAACAACAGCTCGAATTGGCAGACAACGAACCCTTCCATTTGTTCCGGGCTCATGCCGCCGTATTGCAGAAACACGAAGATGCGCGGTGTGTTCAGCGACGGAAAAATGTCGACCTGCATCCGTCGCAGTGCCAACACTCCACCGCTGGCCAACGCCAACACCAGCATCAACACCGTGATGGGTCGGCGCATTGCCGCAGTCGTCGGGTTCATGATCGCAAGTGAACAACGAGGTGAACGAACCAACTCGACGGCCAATCCCCGCCGTCTCGCCGCCTTCGTTGGGCTGCATACCGTCGCGTGAACGCCATCCGACAGCCTCCGCGAGACGGCGCGCGTTTCGATCGCCGATCGAGCAGCCGAACCGCCGCTGCATCTTGCGCGCCGATACAACGCCTCGGCCGCCCGTCGGCTCGCATCGGCGGCAAAATGTCAAAATTGACATGCAGTCGAGAAGTGAAAAGGCGAGCACTGCTTAGCGGCGCGAACGTCGCCGCGCCGTCTTGCGACCGGGGCGATAACCGTGACCGCCGGTTTCATCGGCCTGCGTTGGCTTGCGACCGCGCAGATCGTCGTTCGCGTTTCGTCGACGGTGGGTCAGGGCTTCCTTCGGCGGCCGGTCGGGTATCAGGCAATCGCAGTCGCTGCCGATCAAATCCTGCCGCCCGGCCTGTTCCAGCGCCTGGCGGACCTCGAAGTAGTTCTCGGGCTTGAAGAACTGTAACAAGGCGCGTTGCAGCTTGCGGTCGCGCAGATGCTGCGCCACGTACACCCGCTTCTTGGTGTGCGGGTCGAGCCCCGTGTGGTACATGCAGGCGGCAATGTCAAACGGGCTGGGAATGAAATCCTGCACCTGGTCGGGGCGATAGCCGTTGCGCTTCAGGAATTGCGCCAGCTCGATCATCTCGTCGAGTCCGCTGCCGGGATGGCTGGCAATGAAATAGGGCACTAGGTATTGCTTCTTTCCGGCGCGCTGGCTTGCCCGCTGGAACTCGCGATCGAACTCAATGAAATCATCGTTCGCCGGCTTCTTCATCAGGTCGAGCACGCCCGGATCGATATGCTCGGGGGCCACCTTCAAATGTCCGCCGACATGGTGCTCGGCAAGCTCGCGCATGTATTCGGGGCTGCGGCGGGCCAAATCCATGCGGATGCCGCTGGCCACGAACACCTGCTTCACGCCCGGCTCTTCGCGCACGTCGCGCATCAGGCCGATCAGCGGGCCGTGGTCGGTCCCCAGCAGCTTGCAAATCGTGGGATGCACGCACGACAGCCGGCGGCATTTGGCTTCGACCTCGGGTCGGGTGCAGCGCATCTGGTACATGTTGGCCGTCGGGCCGCCGATGTCGCTAATCGTGCCCGAAAACGTGGGGTCGGCCGTCATCTGCCGGACTTCGGCCAGTACGCTTTCGGGGCTGCGGCTTTGAATGATGCGCCCTTCATGGGCTGTGATCGAACAGAACGTGCAGCCGCCAAAACAACCGCGCATGATTTGCACCGATTCGCGCACCACGTCGTACGCCGGAATCTTCTGCTTGCCGTAACTGGGATGCGGCCGGCGCGTGAAGGGCTGGCCATACACATGATCCATCTCGGCCTGCGACAAGGGCAGCGCCGCCGGCGTGCAGACGATCGCTTCGGGCCCGTGACGTTGCACCAGCGGCCGGGCGTTGTGCGGGTTCGTCTCGTTGTGTGCGATGCGCGTCATGTCGGCAAAAGCCAACTTATCGGCCGCCGCTTGTTCGTAGCTCGGCAGCTCGATCGCGCGCTGCAAGCCGATGGCCGACCAATCAGCGCCCTGCGCCTGGGCGACTTCTTTGGCTCCGAGCCGGTAGACCACGCCGCGCATGTCGCGCAGCTCGCGAGCGGTTTGCCCTTGGTCGAGCCGGCGGGCGATCTCGACGATCGCACGTTCGCCCATGCCATAGACC
>DASZPI010000127.1:0-8244 GCA_035550355.1 Pirellulales bacterium | reverse complement strand
ATCGAACACATCCAACGCGCGTGGCGCGGCGTCGAAAAAATCGCGTCGAAGATTGTGCCGAAGCGCGCGAACCCTCTGTTGGCGATTCTCGACGCGCTGATCATCGGTTCGTCGATCCTGGTCCACGCGGCCCGTACCTCGACCGCGTTTCTGGCGATCGGGGATGCCGGGTGCGCGGCATCGGCGGTCCTGATCGTGCTCATGATCCTTTCGAACCGTCGAAATCGCGGGAGTTAGGGCGATTGTCTCTTGGAGGGATGCCGGTTCCTCGAAGCTTTTGTTGCCGTCTTCTTTTTCTGCACACGGGCCGGCTTTGACTTTTTCGACGTCGCGCGCCGGCTCTTCGGCGTGATCGCCTCGGCCAAGCCTTCGAGTGCTCCTCCCGCGCCCATGGCCAGCGCTCCGGCAGCGCGACGGGCAACGCGGATGCCCGCGCGAGCCGTCTCACCGGATAATTCCATCAGTCGGCCATCAGCCGCCGTGGCGGTCTTTCGCATGGAGGCCGCAACCTTGGGACCGGTCCGCTCGGCCCGGGCGACAAGCACGTCGAGCTCCTTCTGCATGTCCCTCGACGTCTTCTTCGCGAAGTTCTTCACGGCGGTCAAAAAATCGGTGTTCGCGGCGCGGATCCGTTTGGTGACCGCCGACACGTTCTTGTCCATCATCGCTTGACTTTGCTTGCGAGCTTCCGTGGCAGTCGCGGAACCGGCCGACGCAATCGCGCGCACCCCGTCGCTCAGGCCGTCAAAAACCTCGCGCAAAACGTTGCGACTCGAAGCCGGAATGCTTTTGTTTACGGCCTCGACCGCTCCTTCGAGTACCTCGTGGACCAATTTTGAGATATCACTCATCGAAAGGTTGCGGTCGCGCAGCGCCGCGATCGACAACTTGCGGACGCGGTCGCGCACTGCCGTCCCTTCGGCCGCCTGCTTGGCGCGAGCCTTGGTCGGGTGCATGCCGGGCGATTTCGTGGCCATCAAGATATCTCCAAGAAAAGGTGGTTCCAACGATCGTCAAGTTATAGCAGGGCACATGTCTTCTCTAGATGGCCGGTCGCAAGGCGACGACGACCGCCTTCCGCGCACGCATTCGAGTAGGGCGTTTGGTTTGGCTTGCTGCGCGCATATGGAACGACACTCGACCTCGCCTGGGCGTGTGCGGCCGACGCATACACCGCACGTTTCGCACATCGTTCCCAATGCCTACCACGTGGTGATCGACACTGATCAACCCCTTCGTAATGCACGAGCGATCGCGACAAAGCGACCAGCCGCAAATGGCCGTCCGCTATCCCTCATGACAATTCATGTTCAAGGGAAAGCAACGACCATGCCGATCGCGACTTCGAGGCAAACGGCAATTTAAGAATGCGAGCAATCCTACGATTTCACTGCTTTTCCAAGAGAGTGTCTTTTCATAGGGAGCTTGTATGGCCCTCAACTGAGATGGTTCGAGCGTGCGAACTGGCTCATTGATGTTCCAGATCGCGCGCTGAAGGCCGTGAGCTTGAGCGAAGCTTCGCGCAAGATCAGTAAGCACCTTCGGCGGTTACGATGCGCGACGGCAGGCGATTCAGTTCGCGATGCCGTACTACTCACCGTCCGACACAGCAGGTTTGCCAATGAGGGTCACCGACGACGCCTGAGGCCCCTTGTCGCCTTCTTCTTCGACAAAGCGCACTTCGCTGCCAATGCTCAGGTTCTTGAACGCATCGTGAAGCACACTGTTGCGGTGGAAGTAGATTTCTCGGCCGTCGCGCGTTTCGAGAAAACCATATGCAGAAACCGGAAACAGCTTTGCGACCCGGGCTGTTGGCACTTCGTTATGTGTTTTGGTCGCTCTTCGTCGACGTCTGACAATGTCCTCCACCTGGCGAACTGCCGTGTCGAACGCTTCCGAGACTGCTTTGCGAACATCCGCGGCCTGAGCGTGTTGCGCAGGTTCACGGGTCACCGCTATCTCCTCGTCGCGAAGCTTGAGATCGACCCGTACTTGGTACAGGTTTCCCTGTCGATGGTGCTGGTGCGGCATGTCAACGACGACCCGACAACTCATGATGTCGCCAGCGAATTCGTCGAGGCAATGCGCGACGTCGCGAACCAGGCTCTCGAGCTCATCCGTACGCGGCACATTGTGAAAGCTGATTTGTAGCGGTAGTTGCATCGTTCTGCTCGCTATCGTCGAAGTTGGACGTGAACTGGGTGTACGTAGGGCAATTCATGTGCCATTGCAATCACCCTGTTGGCGATGGCTCTGGAACGATGTCGAATGCGCGAGTGAGCGTTATTGTCACAAACGCACCGCCTTCGCGATGTCCGAATGCCGCCGTCAACGAATTCGTAGAATAAGTGGAGAGAGGGTCTCATCCAGGCCTGCAAAGCCTGCCGGCTGTAGCGGCGATTTCAGCGATGGACCGGCGGAATACGATGAGGGGCCTGCGACGCTTCAAGAGCACGGAAGCGACAGGCACGGCGGCTCGAAGGTACTGCTGCTTCCTCTGACCTCACTCGAAACGACCGGTTCTTGTGCAGCACGACGAGCGAACAACGGCAGCAAAGGGCCGAAGAGCGATCCTTTCTCGGCGGTGGAGAGGAGCAGGCGAGCTTCGAAAGGCTATGACTTGCCATGATCAAGGCGATCTGTGGCAACTCGGCCGGGTCGACGAAGCCCATAAACAAGCGCAACCCGCCGTAAACCTCGGCTTCCGCGTCCACTGGGTGTTCGACGAGCTCGGCATGTAGCGATTGGCAGTCTTTCTCTGCACGTCCGTCAGTCGCTTACCATGTCGCGACGAGCATCGGCCACGATGGTCGCGCGAATTCGGGCGATCGCGCTCTCGACGAGCATCGGCGGGGGTGGCATGGTTTCGGCGTCGTGCGCAAGCGGCTCGAGGCAGCGCTCGAGCACGTTGAGCTGTTCGCTCATCGCCGCGTCCAATTCGATTGCTTCATCGAGCAGTCCCAGCAGCCAGGCGAGGCCATCGTTGATGTCCAACGAGTTCATGCTGCTTCTCCACGATGACCACTCTTCCAGGCGCGATTCAATTCCAGTAGAGCGCGATGCAGGCGCGACTTCACGGTCCCTTCAGGAATACCCAGCGCCTCGGCGATCTCGTGCAACTTCATGCGTTCGTAATAGGCCATCAGCACCACGCCGCGCATGCTTTCGGGCAGGTCGGCGACGGCTGCGCGCACCCAGTCGCGGCGCTCCGTCGCTTCGAGCTGGGCAATCGGACTCGGGCGGTTGTCGCGCAGCAAGTCCATCAGCTTGGTTTGCGACGCGTCGGCGGATTCGATCGGGGCATCGAGCGCGACATGGCGATGCCGGCCGCCTTTGCGCAACGAATCGATCGCTAGGTGCGTGGCAATGCTGAACAGCCAAGGCTTAAACCGCCGCCGTTCGTCGAATTGCTGCCGCCGCTCGAACACGCGCTCGAACGTGCCATAAAAAATTTCCTCGGCCTTCGTCGGATTGCCGGTATAGCGCACCAGGTAGTTGTACAACGGTCGCTCGTAGCGCCGCACCAGTTCTTCGAGCGCACGTTCATCGCGGCGTTCACGCACGCGCAGCATCAAGCATTCGTCGGTCGCTACCGAATCGACCGCGGCTGGATCGTTCACTTTGCTCAACATCGCTCAACTCGCGACCTTAGGTAAGCACGAGGGATTCTGCATTCGAAAGGATGAAACTACTTTCCGCGTCGCTCGTAGAAAAAGTGGAGAGAGGGGACAGAAGGCAGCGAGTGACCGAGTGAGGTTGGACTGTGTCATCCGCCCCACTCACCCAGCGGGATCAGACAAGGAGCGAGAAGACAGTGAGCACCAAGGATTGTGGGTTGGAGAGCTTCGTGGCCGGCGCGGCCCCGACCTGCGGCATACGATAGCGAAACTAGCTTGCGAACAGGTGCGATGGGCCACGCGGTCATGACGCCTCCCGGGGGACGACGATCCGATCGGTTCGAGGTTGGTAAGCCGTCGCGCGACGGCGATTTTTTTGCGCCGGGCACCCCTCTTGCAGCTTGTTCCGTTTTCACAATCCTTCAGCGATCGCCTTGACGAGCAGATTCCAGTGCGCCATCAGCTCGTGGTGGTGCTTTTTGATGCGCTCCTGAACGATTCGCTGCTCATGGTGCTTCTTCGCTTCATGGCCGTGAGTCTTGGCCATACCGACCAAGGACGTGTTCGCCTCGCCACCCTCGTATTCGGCCAGATGATGTTCGTGCCGGCATGAGTCTTGCGATTCGGCTTCGATCCCGGCATCGCGTGCCTCGAGCGCTTCGCGATGCTCGCGCAGCGCCGTTTCAATCCTATTCAAGTCAGCCATCGCACCATCAAGCTCTTGTCTCCAGATCATGAGTTCGTCGTGCCATAGTTCGCGGTCGCTTGCCCATTGCTGGTGATCACGGTGCATTTCCAAATGAGTTTCCACAGGCATCGTCGGGCTCCTCGATCGAAAGGATAGCTATCAGTTTGGTTACTCTTCGCCAGAGCCAAGCCCCCGAGCGCCTCGCTCGTTTGGCTCGGGCAAGTCGGTCATCGTCGCTTCGGTCAGCAACAAGGTGCTTGCGACCGACACGGCATTTTCCAGCGCCCTGCGAACCACTTTGGTGGGATCGATAATGCCGGCGTCAACCAGATCGACGTACTGGCCACGCCCGGCATCGAACCCGTAGTTCCCGGTCGCTGCACGCATGTTTCCTACGACCACACCGCCGTCGGTCGACGAGTTCTCGGCAATCTGTCGCGTCGGCGCTTCGAGAGCGCGTTTGAGAATGCGCAGTCCCGTACGCTCGTCGCCGTCGCATTGGGCTTCGTCGCGCTCCACCGCGTCGATCGCCCGCAGCAAGGTGAGCCCGCCACCGGGCACAATCCCTTCGGCCACGGCCGCTTTGGTGGCGCTGATCGCGTCGTCGAGCGCTTCTTTGCGGCTTTTCATTTCGGCCTCGCTCGGCGCGCCGACGCGAATCACCGCCACGCCTCCCGAAAGCTTCGCCAGGCGCTCTTGCAGCTTCTCGCGGTCGTAATCGGACGTGGACTTGTCGATCTGGGCGCGAATCTCGGCGCAGCGGCCGTGGATCGCCTCTTTCACTCCGCCGCCGCCGATAATCGTCGTGTTATCCTTGTCGAGGACGACGCGCTGCGCTTTGCCTAAGTCGCCGAGCTTCACGGCGTCCAGCTTCACGCCCAACTCTTCGGCAATGAATTGTCCACCGGTGAGCAGCGCAATGTCTTGCAGCATCGCCTTGCGGCGGTCGCCGTAGCCAGGCGCCTTGACTGCGGCACACGTTAGTACGCCGCGCAGCTTGTTGACCACGAGCGTTGCCAGCGCCTCGCCGTCGACGTCCTCGGCGATCACCAAAAGCGGCTTGCGTGCTTGCACGAGCTGCTCGAGCAGCGGCAGCAGGTCTTTGACGTTGCTGATCTTTTTCTCGTACAGCAGGATCACGGGATCTTCGAGCACCGCCTGCATCTTCTCGCTGTCGGTGATGAAGTACGGCGATAAGTAGCCGCGATCGAACTGCATGCCTTCGACAACTTCGAGCGAGGTTTCGGTCCCTTTGGCTTCCTCGACCGACACGACCCCTTCGGCGCCGACTTTTTCCATCGCCTCGGCGACCAACTTGCCGAGGCTTGCATCATTGTGGGCCGAGATCGTGGCGACCTGGCACTTTTCTTTGGGACTGGCGACCGGCCGCGACATGCGGCGCAGCGCTTCGATTGACACGCGCAGGCCGCGGTCGAGGCCGCGTTTGAGGTCAACGGCGCTGGCGCCGGCGGCGATGTTCTTCAGCCCTTCGGCAAAAATAACGTGTGCCAGAATAGTGGCTGTGCTGGTGCCGTCGCCGACGGCGTCGCTGGTGCGCTCGGCCGCTTCCCGAATCATCCGCGCGCCGAGGTTCTCCTCCGGGTCCGAGAGTTCGATCTCTTTGGCGATCGTCACGCCATCGTTGCACACCAATGGCTTGCCCCACTTTTTGTCGATCAGCACGCATTTCGACTTGGGGCCCAGCGTCACACGCACGGCGTCGGCCAGCGTACTTGCCCCTTTGAGAATCTTCTCGCGGGCTTCGGTTCGAAAGAGGAGGTGTTTGTGGGACATTCTCACCGCTCCGGTAAACGTCGGATTGAGTCGCGCACTGGTTAAGCAGATGCCGTACCGAAACGGCCGTGACAAAAAACGCACGGAACCGCATGTTTCGCGATTCGAGCGGTCGATTGCGTGTGACGCACCTTCGCGCTGTGTGCGAACGAGCACAGGTGTGCCCGCGAATCAGCGCTTCAACACTTTGCGGAATTGACCAAGGGTTCGCGTGTTGGCCACATCGCTGCGCTCGAGTCCCGCGCGACGGGCCTGGTACACGCCGAATTCCATAAACCCCAGCTCCTCGACGGCATGCGCATCGGTGTCGACCACGAACCGCACTCCGTGCTTTTTGGCCGCTGCCAGCATTACGTCGTCCAGGTCGAGCCGGTCGGGTTGCGCGTTTAGTTCGAGCAAGCAGCCGTAGTCGGCCGCCGCCCGAAATATGGTCTCCCAATCAGCCTCGTAACCCGCCCGCTTGCCAATGAGCCGCCCGGTTGGATGGCCGATGGCGTGGACGCACGGGTGGCGGATCGCCCCCAACAGGCGCTTCGTGAGCTGCTCGCGCGTCTGCCGCTGACCGTAGTGAATCGCCGAAATCACCCAATCGGCCTCGGCCAGCACTTCGTCGGGCAGATCGAGCCGGCCATCTTCGAGAATGTCGAGCTCCACTCCTTTGAGGATGGTGATCCCCTTGGTGTTGCCCGCGAGCTTGTCGATCGCTCGCCATTGCTTGCGCAGGCCGCGTGCATCGAGTCCGTGGGCCATGGTCACACGCTTCGAATGATCGGTAATGGCGATGTAGGCGTAGCCACGCGCCTTGGCCGCCGCGACCATCTCGGCAAGGGTGGCGCGGCCGTCGGTGGCGTCGGTGTGCATGTGCAGGTCGCCGCGGACGTCGTCGAGTTCCAACAGCGTGGGGAGCTTGCCGGCCAACGCGAGCTCGATCTCGCCGCGTGCTTCGCGCAGCTCGGGCGGAATCCACGGCACGCCGACCTCGCGGTACACGTCGGCCTCATTGCGCCCAGCCACCCAACGCTTGCCGTGGAACACGCCGTACTCGTTGATCTTCAGCCCTTGTTTCACCGCCCGCCGGCGCAGCGCGATGCTGTGTTCCTTCGACCCGGTGAAGTACTGCAACGCCGAGCCAAACGACCGTTCGGGCACCACGCGTAGGTCCATCTGCAAGCCGTTGCGCAGGCGGACGGTCATTTTCGTCGAACCTCGAGCCAATACCTCGGCAACCGCCTCGTAGCTGGCGAAGCGGTCCATCACGGTCGCCGCCTCGGGACAGCAGACCAGAAAGTCCAGGTCGCCGACGGTCTCCTTGCGGCGGCGGAAGCTGCCGGCCACTTCGATCTGCGCGATCCCGGTCGTCGAGCGAAGATGGCGGACCATCGCCTCGGCAAACACTTTGGCCTCGGCCAGCGGCATGCGCCGCGCGTCCAAGGCGACCTCCGCAAGCGATTCGAGAATCTTCTGCTCGGTTTTTTGGCCGAAGCCGCGCACGCGCCGCAGGCGGTGCTTCTCGACCGCCGTGCGCAGCTTGCCGAGCGAACTGATGTGCAACTGCTCGTAAAGCAGCCGGGCTCGCTTCGGCCCGAGCCCCGGCACGCGCACCAAGTCGCAGAGTCCGTGCGGCAACTCGCGACACAACTCGCGCCGCAGCGGCAAGTCGCCGTCGTTCAGGATGCAGGTGATCTTGCCGGCCAGGTCCTTCCCCACGCCCGGCAACAACGCGAGCCCCTGCTCGTTCATGCCGCACAACGGTTGGCCAAGATCGCGAATCGTGCGCGCCGCCGTGCGATAGGCACGGATGCGAAAGGGGTTCGCTCCCTGGATGTCGAGCAGGTCGGCCACTTCTTCGAAGATTTGCGCGACCTCGGGGTTTTCCATCGTCGCTACCCTACTTGCTGGCGGTCGCGGGACGCCGATCGATCGTGGGCAGAAACGCTCGACCGCGCATCATTTTCACGCCCAATGCTCTGTCGCGGTCGAAGGTGCTGCCCCTCGCTGCGCTGCTCGATGTCGCGTCGGGGCCGCTGGATTTCGCGTTCGGGGCTGGGCGTCGACATGGGTGGGCGTGGCTGGCGCGATGCAAATAGCCGATCGGAGTGCGGAGGCTTTACGACCGCCGAGGGGCGCCGAAGCCTGGTCGCTGAA
>DASZPI010000126.1:0-2126 GCA_035550355.1 Pirellulales bacterium | reverse complement strand
GCCAGCAAGGCCAACCCCAGCACGATCAACAGCGGCGCCTTGATGTTCAGCAACACGCGAATGCTGTCGATGCCGCGCCAGATCACCGCCATGTTGATCGCCCAAAAGAAGGCAAAGCACCCCAGCTCGGCGGCGTTGATCCCCAGGCCGGCGATCTTCGGCAGCTCGCGCCAGGCGGGAAAGTACACGGCCAGGATCATGTAAATCGCCCCGCCGCCAATCCAGCACTGAATGCCAAACCAGCCGCAGGCGACCAGCGCTCGCAGCAAGGCCGGCACATTGGCGCCGACAATGCCGAACGCCGCGCGACAGTACACCGGAAACGGGATGCCGTATTTGGTGCCGGCGTGCGCGTTGAGTACCATGGGCACGAGTACGATCGTGTTGCCCAGGAAAATGGTGAGCACCGCCTGCCACCAGTTCATCCCCTCGGCAATCAACGACGAAGCGAGCATGTAGGTCGGGATGCACGCCGACATCGACACCCAGAGGACCGCGATGTCCTTGAGTCCCCAGCGCCGCTCGGCCAGCCGTGTCGGGGCCATGTCGGCGCTGTAGAACGGCGAGACGGCAACCTGCGCGTGTTCAGTAGGGGTGAGCTCGCAGATGTTCGAATGGCTCATAGATTGGCTCGAAGGTTGTCCCTCGTGCCCGACAATATAGTCCACCGCTCCACGGTCCACCGCTCCACGGTCCACCGCCCCACAGTTCACCGCTCCACAGTTCACCGCCCGACAAGCGACGAATGATCGACGCCCATCAACACTTCTGGCAGCTCGGCCGCAAGCCGTTCGATTACACCTGGCTTGAGGCGCCGGATAAACGGGCGATCCGTCGCGACTTTCTGCCAGCCGATTTGTGGCGTGCGCTTCAGCCGACGCCGGTGCGAAAGACGATCTTCGTGCAGACGCAGCACAAGCTCGAAGAAAATCGCTGGGCGCTGCAACTAGCGCGCGAGAACCCGTGGATCGTGGGGGTCGTGGGGTGGGTCGACCTGGCGTCGCCCGACTGCGAACGGCAACTGATCGAGTTCAAGGACGACCCCAAGTTCGTCGGCGTGCGGCACATCACGCAGGACGAACCGGACGACAACTTCATCGTGCGACCCGAGGTGATCCGCGGCTTGGAGGTGTTGGCCCGGCATCGCGTGCCCTTCGACTTGCTGTTCTACGTGAAGCATCTGCGTCATGCGGCGACGCTGGCCCACGAGCTGCCCGACTTGCCGATGGTGATCGACCACCTGGCCAAGCCGCACATTCGCGAGCACAAGCTCGACGACTGGCTGCCGCCGTTGCGTGCCGCGGCCAAGTGCCCGAATCTGTACTGCAAACTATCGGGCATGGTCACCGAGGCCGACTGGAAACATTGGCGCCCCGCCGACCTGAAGCCGTATGTGCAACATGCGCTGGAACTCTTCGGCCCCGAGCGCTGCATGTTCGGCAGCGACTGGCCGGTGTGCGAGCTGGCGGCGAGTTATCAGCAAGTTTTCGAAGCCTTGGTCGAGGCGCTCGGCCCGATCAGCGCCAGCGAACGCGAGCAAATCTTCGCCGGCACCGCCACGAAGTTTTATCGATTACCAACTACCAACTAGCAACTCGCGACCACCCCGCATGTCTTTAACCACCTGGACCCTCGGCGACATCGACCGCGACATTTGGCTCGACGAGTTCCACGTGACCGCCGCCGAAGTGGGACACGAGGGCAACTACTCGATCACCAAGCGCACGCTCCGCGGCGGACTGCGCGAAGGGGTCGAAGTGATCGACGTCAACAACGGCCGCTTGCGATTTCGCGTGCTGCCGACGCGCGGCATGGGGCTGTGGCGCGTCGAAGCGGGCGAGCGCGTGCTGGGCTGGCAATCGCCGGTGCGCGGGCCCGTGCATCCGCAGTTCGTCCCCCTCGACGCGCCCAGCGGCATCGGCTGGCTCGCGGGGTTCGACGAACTCGTGGTGCGCTGCGGCCTCGAGAGCAACGGCGCTCCGCAGTTCGCCGCCGATGGCCGCCTCGAGCTTCCGCTGCACGGCCGGATCGCGAATCTGCCGGCTCATCATGTGGAAGCCAGTGTCGATACCGAAGCCGGCCTGCTGGCCGTGACCGGCACGGTCGACGAGGCGCGGCTGTTCGGG
>DASZPI010000125.1:0-5106 GCA_035550355.1 Pirellulales bacterium | reverse complement strand
CAGCCGTCGCCCGGCATCGCTCGCCGGCTGGCGATGGCCCAGCGACTAGCGCGCGGCGAATTGGCCTCGCTGCGTGCGCCGATGGATGCTGATCGTTGGCCTGAGCTGGCCGAGCTCGCGCGGCGATACTATGAGCTTGCGCGCAACGCGGCCGGTCGGTTGATCGACGAGCTGCGGCGCGCCGCCGAGTGGGTGGTGCCGATGCAACTTTGCCTCCGCGACGTGTGGCGCGACAACGT
This sequence comes from Pirellulales bacterium, assembly GCA_035550355.1. Lineage (GTDB taxonomy): Bacteria > Planctomycetota > Planctomycetia > Pirellulales > PNKZ01 > DATAXP01. The sequence continues at coordinate 4,867 of DASZPI010000125.1, read as the reverse complement.
GCTGTTCCGTGGCAGCGAGCTGTCGGCGATCGTCGACTTCGGCGCCATCGGCGTCGAGTCGGTCGCAGGCGATATCGCCCGGCTGCTTGGCAGTTTCGTTGCCGACGATCGCGCCGCCTGGCAAATCGGCTTGACGGCGTACGAGGCAATTCGACCCTTATCGCCCCCCGAACGGGAACTCGTCGAAACGTTCGATCGTGCCAATGTCACGCTCAGTGGGTTAAACTGGATTGGATGGGTATTTCAGGAGCGGCGATCGTTCGAGCAGCCGGCGGCCGTGATGGCGCGAATGGAGCATTTCCTAGGGCGCGTCGAGGCGCTCGCCCGCTCGACGATCGAACTCCAATCGCGGCCGATGATTTGGTAGCTTATTTGAACGCCGCGCGCCTGCGGGCGCACGATACACGATTGCTGTCGACCAAAGGAATTGTCGCCATGTTGGGATTGGTAAGGACTGTTGTGGTCGCGAGCCTGGTGGCGTGGCCGCTGGGACTGAGCGTTGCGACGCTGGCCGCGCAGGGGCTCGGTGGATTGCCCGGATTGTCGGGGCTGGGGAACTCCGGTCCCGCCGAAACGCCGGTGTCGGTCACGGCTGAATTCACGCCGCCGACCAGCGACGTGCCCGCGGTACTGGCGATCCATGCAAAAATTCAGGACCACTGGCACATTTATTCGACGACACAGCCTGCCGGCGGCCCGGTGCGCACGAAGATCACGCTCGCCGCCGGTCAGCCGACGAAGCTGATCGGCGAGTTCACGGCCGACCCCGATCCGAAAAAACATCCCGAGCCCGCGTTCGGCAATATCATCGTCGAGACGCACGAAGGCGAAGTCACCTGGACCGCGCCGGTCGAGCTGCCCAGCGGCGCCGATTTATCGTCGCTGCTCATCGCTGGCAAAGTGACCGTGCAGGCCTGCACCGACCAGAACTGCTTGCCGCCGCAAAGCATCCCGTTCGAGGCGCGGCTGGCAAAGAACGTTCCTGCCACGAAAGCGCCGACCCCTGCGACTCCGGCCAAGCAGTCATCGCTGGAAGCGAAATTGCCGGTCGACGATTCGGCCGCGGCCGAGACCATGGGCAAGTATTCGCACGAAGCGTCGCATGCCGTGATTGAAGGCAGCTTGGAACCGAAGGTCGTCGAACCCGGCGGCGAAGCGATCGTGCATCTGCGCGCGATTCCCATCGAGGGCTATCACATTTACGCCCTCGCCGCCCGCGATCCCGATCAGCTCGGCATGAAGCCGACGCTCATTCAGTTCGTCAGCAACGCGGGCTTCACCGTCGAAGCTCCCATTCCAAATGCCGAACCCACGGTCAAACCGGCCAGCACGCCCGAGGGTGTTGCGTCGCGGCTGTACAAGCAGCCGATTGAATGGAGCGTGCGGATCGCCATTCCCGCCGAAACGAAACCGGGCGCATACCCGATCGAAGGTCTGATTGGCTACATGACGTGCGTGCAAGACGGCGACCGCAACAGTTGCGACGTTCCGCGCGCGGCACGCTTCAAGGGAACAATTGCGGTCGGCTCGAAGCCGACGGCCGGTAACCTGCCGTTGATGTTCAGCGACGCGCGTTACGCCGAGGCTGCGATGCTCGCTGCCGCCGCGCCCGGCCCCGAAATGCACGCCACCAGCGGCGTCACCCCTTCGGTGCCGCTGGTGACTAGCGATCCCGCGCCGCAAGACATGTCGGCCTTGCCGCTGATGATTGTCTTCAGCCTGCTCGGCGGGTTGATCCTGAACCTCATGCCGTGCGTATTGCCGGTCATTGGCTTGAAGATCTTCTCGTTCGTCGAGCAGGCCGGCGAGAGCCGGCGCGTCGCGTTTCTGCTGAACCTATGGTACACGGCGGGCATTCTGGCCGTGTTTCTGGTGCTCGCCACGCTGGCCACCGGCCTGGGCCTGGGCTGGGGGCAGCAGTTCTCGTCGACCCCGTTCAATGTGGCAATGTGCTCGGTCGTGTTCGTGATGGCCCTCAGCTTTCTCGGCGTGTGGGAGATTCCGATCCCCGGGTTCGTAGGTTCGAGCAAAGCGAACGACCTGGCATCGCGCGAAGGGGCGCTCGGCGCATTCACCAAGGGAGCCGTGACCACGATCCTGGCAACGCCTTGCAGCGGACCGTTTCTCGGCTCGGTGTTTGGTTTCACCATTTCGCAACCGCCGCTGGTCACCTACCTGATCTTTACCTGTGTGGGGCTGGGCATGGCGTTGCCGTACCTGGTGATTGGCGCTCTGCCCGAGCTGGTGCGCTTCCTGCCCAAGCCTGGCGTGTGGATGGAGACATTCAAGCAGGCGATGGGCTTTGTGCTGCTGGGGGCCGTGGTATTTTTGTTCAGCTCGATGCCCGATCGCGAGTACATCGTGCCGACGTTCGCGTTGCTCATCGGCCTGTGGGCCGGGTGCTGGTGGATCGGCCGCACGCCGCTGTACGAGGGCGGTGCGAAACTCGCGAAGGCCTACGCGATCGGCGCACTGATCGCGGCTCCGGTGGGAATCGTCTCGTTTACCGGGGGCCCATGGCATGCCGCAACTTGGACGCGCGACAACGTATGGCTGGCCCTGTGGAACAAGCCTCCCGAAACGCAGGAGCTTCCCTGGCGACCGTTCACGCGCGCGGCGCTTGCCGAGCTGACGGCGCAAGGCAAGACCGTAATGGTCGACTTCACCGCCGATTGGTGCCAGAGCTGTCAGTACAACCTGACGTTCGCCATCAACACGCGCGAAGTCGGTGAGATGGTCGAGCGTGGCCGCGTGGTGCCGCTGGTGGCCGACTGGACCGAAGAGTCGGACGAGATCAAAGAGATGTTGCTCAGCCTGGGGAGTCGGTCGATCCCGGTGCTGGCAATTTTCCCTGCCGCCGCGCCGGAGCAGCCGATCGTGCTGCGCGACGTGATCACCAAGACGCAAGTGGTCGAGGCACTGGAAAAGGCCGGCCCATCGCAGCAGCCGCGCAATGCGAGCATGCGGGATGTGAGCCGGAAATAAGGCGGATGCTTCGCAGGCGGGTGGGTCGAGCCGCTGCGGCGAGGCCCATCCAGATGGTGGCTTGCGAACTTGTTGGTGGGCCTCGCTTCGCTCGACCCACCCTACATTTTCTTTCGTCGATTTCGCGTTTTCGAAATTTCGTGCGTTCGTGATCGCTTGTTCGCGAGGTGATGTCATTTCCTGGCGCCACCGTGTACAAAAGCGGGGCCTCGTGATGGTCGCCCTGGTTGAGGTCCAGCCATGAAATACGCAGTCGTCGTTCGTACAGCGGTCTTAGTGTTGTGCGGCGCGATTACCGTTGGTCGCGCACGGGCCGACGAACCGCGCTTGCCGCCAGCAGTCGTGCTCGAGCAGCAACCGGGCGACGCACAAGCCACGAAGATCGTGTTCGTGGCCGGGTCGAATTACTTCAAGCCCGGTCAACACGAGTACATCGGCGGCTGCGCGGCATTGATGGACCTGGCGCGGCAAACTCGTGGCGTGTTCCCGGTGCTCGCGCTCGATTGGCCCAAAGATCCGCAAACATTCGCCGGGGCGAAAACGGTCGTGTTCTTCTTCGACGGCGGCGAGAAGCACCCGCTGCGCGACCCCGCCAAGCGTGCGGAGGTGCAAAAACTCGCCGACGCCGGCGTGGGGCTCGTTGGCTTTCATCAATTTGTAGATGTGCCCAAAGAACTGGGCGACACGATGCGCGGCATGATGGGCGCAGCGTTCGAGAAAGATTATTCCCGCCGCGCCCATTGGATTGCCGAGTTCAAATCGTTCCCCAGCCACGAAATCTGCCGCGGCGTCGAGCGGTTCGAGATCGACGACGGCTGGCTGTACCGCTTGCGGTTCGTCGCAGGCATGCAGGGCATCGCGCCCTTGGTGCATGCGCCATCGCCGAAGCCAAACTCGGGACAAGCATCGGAAACCGACACGATCGTCTCCTGGGCGTTCGAGCGTCCCCAGGGCGGGCGCTCGTTCACGTTCACCGGCGCACACCTGCACGCCAGCCTGGCACAGGAGGGTTACCGCCGGCTGCTCACCAACGGCATTCTGTGGACCGCGGGCCTCGAGATTCCCGAGACCGGCGCACCCGTCGAACTGGCGCCGGGCCGCCTGGACAGCTATCTCTCGCCGCCGGCAACTCCCGAATCCTGACTCCCGACCCCCGACGCCGCTACGCCCACACCACGCCGGTCGGTCCCGCGGCGATGTGGCCGATTTGCCAGTTCTCGTAGCCCAGCTCTTCCAGCTGGTGGCGAATGCTCTGGGCGTAATACGGGCTGACGACCAGCACCAGGCCGATGCCCATGTTGAACACGCGGTCCATTTCGGTCGGGTCGATTTCGCCCAAGCGCTGTAGCCAGGTGAACACCGGCGGCACCGGCCAGGCATCGCGGCGGACGATGGCCTGCACTCCCTGAGGGATCACCCGTTCGAGATTCTCGTGCAACCCGCCGCCGGTGATGTGCGCCAGCCCATGCACCACGCTTTTGACCTTGTAGTTGGCCAGCACCGCGCGGACCGCGCGGGCATAGATCCGCGTCGGTCGCAGCAGGGCATCGCCCACGCTGCCGCCAAGCGAGTCGATTTCGTCATCGATGTTGAGTTTGGCCACGTCGAACACCACCCGGCGAACCAGGCTGTAGCCGTTCGAGTGCAGCCCGCTCGAGGCGACGCCAATCACGATGTCGCCTTCGGCAATCGCGTGGCCGTCGATCATTCGCTTGCGTTCGACCACGCCGACACAGAATCCGGCCAGGTCGTAATCGCCGCGCGCGTACAGGTCGGGCATGATTGCCGTCTCGCCACCGAGCAGCGCACAATCGCTTTCGATGCACCCGGCCGTGATGCCGGTCACGATCTGCTCCAGCCGCCCGGGATCGTCGTGGCTCAT
>DASZPI010000124.1:0-4320 GCA_035550355.1 Pirellulales bacterium | reverse complement strand
CGAGCATGAACGTGGCGAATCTGCAAATTCGCCCCGTGGCTCCGACCGACAAGATCGAGATTGTGCAGCTTGGTAGCGCGACCGCTCCGGCATACAGGGTGATCGGCCGTTTGACAGCTTCCGGCGAGTTGATCGTTCCCGGCGGAAGGTTTGCCTCGCGCGACCGCGGGGCGGTGAAGGCTTGGCTCGACGTACTGCGAACCGAAGGCGCGTCGCGGGCGGCCGGCGGTCCGCGGCTGCCGTTTGGTTTACCCGCCGAAGAGCTCGCCCGAGCCAAGCGCGACTTGGCAAGGCCCGTGGGCTTTGCCTCCAACGAACAGCCCGCCTTGGCCGTGTTGCAACAGCTTGCGGAGAGTTTGGCTTATCCGTTATTGGCCGATCCTGCCGCGCGGCAAGCCATTGCCTCGGCTGGCGTGGTCGAGGATGAACTGAAAGGCTTGGCCACGGGAACCGCGATTGCGGCCGTGTTGCGATCGGCGGGCCTTGTGTTTGTGCCGCGGATGAACGATCGCCGACAGATCGAGTATCTGGTGGCGGCATCGACCGGCGGAGAATCGTGGCCCGTAGGCTGGACGCCGACCCGGCCCGAACGCGACCTGCTGCCGGGCATGGTCGAGCTGGCGAACGTCGAAATCGACGACATTGCCGCATCGCAAGTGGTCGATGCAATTGCCGGCCGATTGGAAGTGCCGGTGCTGTACGATCGCGTGGCACTGGCTCGCTGGGGTATCGACCCGAGCAAGGCGCAGGTGACGATTCCCGGTTCGAAATCGATGTACGCCATTGCCCTGCGCAAATCGCTGTTTATTGCGGGGCTAAAATACGAGCTACGCGTCGACGATGCCGAGAAGCCGATGCTCTGGATCACGTCGCTGAAGGCGCTGTAGGCCGATGTTCACCGGCGCTCAGATCACCGCGGCGTTTGTCGATCTGGGAATCACGCACGTGGTATGGCTGCCCGATTCGACCCTGGGCACGTGGGACGCCGCGATCGAGCAGTGTCCGGCGCTGAGCCTGGTGCGCGTCTGCCGCGAGGGCGAAGCCTGGTTGATTGCCGCGGGGCTGTATCTCGGCGGCAAGCAGCCGATCGTCGTAATGCAAACGACAGGCATGTTCGAATCGGGCGACGCGATGCGCAACGCGCTGTTCGACCTGCGGCTGCCATTGTATGCGATCATCGGTCATCGCAGTTACCTGCTGCCGCACTCGACCGACTCAGCCCGGCGGTTCGCCGAACCGGTGTTGGCGGCATGGGGAATCGATACGCAGTTGCTCGCGTCGCCGGACGAGCTCGACCGATTTGCGCAGCATTACCGTGCTTGCATTCAAGCGGGCCGGCCGGGAGTCACGCTCTTGGCCGAGGGTAAAGGCTAACGCCTTCGTTAGTTTCGTCGCTCGTGGGCAAGCGTAAGTGTGTTGTCTCCGTGAGCGTGGCGGAACTGCCATTGTCTCGGTGGACATCGTTGCTAGACTTCGCGAGGAGAGGCGTCAATTTGACGCCCTTCCTTGAGCCCCGGAGCAACGCTAGCGTGTCGCGACCAACGGCATCGGTGTCGAACCCGCGGTCTGCCGGTCAGGTCGTGCCGACGAATGCAAAATCGCAACAGGTTGCACCCTCGCAGGCAGCGCTGATCAAACGGCTGCTCGGGCTCGGCTGGCGCTATCGCGGCGCCTGCATTGTTGTGGTCCTACAACAATTCGTGCTCGTGGCGCTGGCATTAGGCGGCCTGGGACTTACCGGTCTGGCGATCGACTACATTCGCTGGACCGTCGATCGCAGTGGCGCCGCGCCGCGCTGGCCGCTGGGGCTTGCGCCTCCGGACAACTGGTCGCCCATGGCGGTCGTTGCTTCGATTGCCGCAGCGATTACCGCGTTTGCCGCAGCGCACGCCTGGGCGCGCTATCGTGCCGCGGTCAGCGTCGCCGACCTCACCCAGCGGATCGTCGTGCAGTTGCGCTGCGACGTCTACGACAAGCTCCAGCGCCTTAGCTTCCGCTTTTACGACTCGAACGAGAGCGGCTCGATTATCAACCGCGTAACGGCCGACGCTCAGGCGGTGCGCCTGTTCGTCGACGGTGTGATGATCCAGGTGACCGTGACGGTGCTGACGCTGGCGGTGTATCTGACCTACATGCTGAGCGTCCACGTGCCGTTGACCTTGGCCTGCCTGGCGACGACACCGATGTTGTGGTACGCCTCAGTGCGATTCTCGCGCAAGGTGCGGCCGGCGTACCAGCGCAATCGTGCTGCCGCCGATCGCCTGGTGCGATCGCTGTCGGAAAACGTCCAGGGGATGCACGTCGTCAAAAGCTTCAACTGTCAGGATCGCGAGATCGGTAAGTTCGCCGATGCCAACGATCGCATCGCCGGCGGCAAATTCGAGATCTTCCGCAAGCAGAGCATTTTCCAGCCCACGATCGGATTGCTCACGCAATTGAACCTGCTGATCCTGCTGTCGTACGGCGGCTACCTGGTTTTCGACGATCAGTTGCTGCTGGGCGAAGGGCTGTTCGTGTTCGCCAATCTGCTGAATCAATTTGCCACGCAGGTCGGCCAGTTGGCGAACATTGCCAACAGCATTCAGTCGAGCATTACCGGCGCCGAACGCGTGTTCGAGGTGCTCGACGCTCCGCAGGAGGTTGACTCGCCGCCGCAGCCCAGGGCCCCCGCGCGCTCCGCCGGACGCGTGCGGTTCGAGCAGGTCGATTTCGGCTACGATCCGGCAAAGCCGGTGCTGCGCGGCATCGATTTCACCATCCGCCCGGGACAATGCGTGGCCGTGACCGGCCCTACGGGAGCCGGCAAGAGCACACTGGCCAGTTTGCTGCCAAGGTTTTACGACCCGACCGCCGGCCGCGTGTTGATCGACGACATCGACGCTCGCGATTGGGATCTCGACCAGTTGCGGCGGAGCATCGGCGTCGTGTTCCAGGAGAGCTTTTTGTTCAGTCACACCGTCGCGGCGAACATTGCCTTCGGTCGTCCCGAAGCCACGCACGAACAGATCGAACGAGCGGCACGCTTGGCCGCGGCGCACGAGTTCATCGTGCAACTGCCCGACGGTTACGAAACGATCGTCGGCGAGCATGGTTGCAATCTATCGGGCGGCCAGCGCCAGCGTTTGGCGATTGCCCGCGCGCTGCTGTTGGAACCGTCGATCCTGATCCTTGATGACGCCAGCTCGGCGGTCGATCCCGAAACCGAGCATGAGATGCTCGAAGCGATGGACCGTGCGATGCGCGGCCGTACGACGCTGGTGATCGCCCATCGCATGAGCACACTGCGCCGCGCCGACAAGGTCGTCGTGCTCGATCGCGGCCATGTGGTGCAGCAGGGAACACATGCTGAGCTGTTGGGCAAGCCCGGCTATTACCGGCAGGCAGCCGAGCTGCAATCGTCGACCCCGCTGCACGATGCGGTCGTCGCCCCGATCGTGTTTCGCGGCGACGCACGGGAGGTCGCATGATCGCTGCGCCGAATCCTCGCAACCGGGCGTCGTTGATCGGCGCTCGCACCCGCGACGACGATGCCGACGAGCACCCGCTCGATTTCCGCCTCATCGCTCGGCTATTTCGCTATACCCAACCGCATGCTGCGAAGCGGAACGCGCTGCTGGTCACGGTGCTGCTGCGCTCGATCCAGTTGCCGTGCCTTACGTGGATCATCGCCGCGGTCATCAAAGGACCGATCGCCAATGGCAGCCGTCACGGGCTGCTGGTGGGAGCTTGCCTGTTCGCGGCCCTGGCTGTGTTCACGCAAATCACCATGTATTTCCGCCAGAAGCTGGCGCTGGAGCTGGGCGAGGAAGTCGTTCGCGATTTGCGCAACGATATTTTCCGTCACTTGCAGCGCATGCCCATGCGCTACTTTCATACGACCAAAGTCGGCCGAATCATTAGCCGCATGACCTCGGATGTCGAGGACTTGCGGATTGGCGTGCAAGAGGTGCTGTTCATCACGCTCGTGCAGTTGGGGCAGATGGTTGTCGCGGCCGCGTTCATGCTGTGGTACGACGCCACGCTGTTCATGCTGGTGCTGGGCCTTGCGCCCGTGCTTTGGGTCATCAATCGGCATTTTCACCGCCGGCTTAGCCAGGCCTATCGGGCGATTCGCGATTCATTCAGCCGCGTGACCGCCACGCTGGCCGAAAGTGTCAACGGCATCCGCGTGACGCAAAGTTTTGTGCGGCAAAAGACGAACGCCGCCATGTTCCGCGAGCTGATCGACGACCATTCGCGCTACAACTTCACCGCCATGCGCACCCAAGGGTTGTTCCTGCCGCTGCTGGACCTGAACAACCAGTGCTTTGTCGGCCTACT
>DASZPI010000123.1:0-5947 GCA_035550355.1 Pirellulales bacterium | reverse complement strand
CGATGACGCCGTCCCGCCGAAGATCGAGAACGGCGCGGTGACCGAGTTGTCGGTGGTGGCGAACGAGCTGCTCGACCTGTCGCCGTTGCGGGCGTTGTCGCGGCTCACGTCACTGTGGTGCGAGGGCAGGGGTGGTCGCGTCGCGCTGCGTGACATTTCGCCGCTGGCAGGATTGCCGCTCACGAAGCTGAGCTTGTTCCAAACGTCGGTTGCCGATTTGTCGCCGCTGCGGGGCATGCCCTTGGAAATGCTCGCGGTGCAGGTGACTCCGGTGTCCGATCTGTCGCCGCTGGCGGGCATGCCGCTGACCGACCTGAACTGCAGCACGACCAAGGTGGCCGACCTTTCGCCGCTGCGCGGCATGAAATTGACCATTCTGCGTTGTTACGCGGCGCAAATCAGCGACCTGTCGCCGCTGGCAGGAATGCCCATCAAGAGCCTGTACGCGGGGTCGTTGCCGATTCGCGATCTCGCGCCGCTGGCCGGCATGCCGTTGGAAACGTTGTGGATCGAACGCACTGCGGTCGAAGATCTCTCGCCACTGCAACAGTGCAAGAACCTGAAGTCGTTGAAGATTTCGAACGATCGAATCTCGACGTCGCAAGTTGCCGCGCTGCAAGCCGCGCTGCCGCAGTGCAAGGTCACTTGGGAAGGACCGACCGCGGCATCGAACGCCTCGACGACAACCGCGGGTTACGCGCTCGACTTCAGCCCCGAGCGCAAAAGCTACGTCGAGGTGCCCGAGTGGAAGTACGACGGCACGACGCCGCTGACGGTCGAGGCTTGGGTCGTGCCGCGCGGAGCGGCGACAACCCAGGTTGTGATCGAACCGGTTGAGGCGGAGGGACAGACCGGGTTTATTCCCTCGCTGATGATCAGCAGTTCTAAAAAGTGGCGGTTCACTTTCGCGTCGGGCAAAATCGTCGAATCGAACGAAACGATCAACAATCGCTTAGCTCACCTCGCGGGTGTCTTCGACGGGTATCAGATCTCGCTGTTTCTGAACGGGAAGCAACAAAGGAAACCGGTCTCGGTCGATGAACCCGTCGAGCCGGCCATGCTTTCGCTTGGACTCGGAGCGAGGCAACGCAGCGCACGCCAGTTGTTTTTCGACGGCACGATCGACGAGGTGCGCATCTCGAATGTCGCGCGCTATACGAGCGACTTCACGCCTGCCGCGCGGTTCGATCCCGACGATCAGACCGAGGTGCTGTACCACTTCGACGAAGGCAGCGGCACGGTGGCGCGCGATGCGTCGTCGCATCATCGCGACGGCACGATCAGCGGAGCGACGTGGGTGGCATCGAACGAGACGCGGCCGTTAGGGAGTGGTTCCGCAGCGCAGTACATTCCCGCCGGGCCGTCCGTCGACCTGCTCAAGCACATCGACCTGGCCAAGGCCGAGGTCGATTTCAAAGGCAAGCCGCGCTGGGTTTGGGGCGACAAGGTGCCGGGACTGCTCTGCCAGACATCGAACTCAAGCACCCACTTGCCGATCGACTACCCGGCGCCCGAGGCGTATGTGATTGACGCGCGCATCATCCCGCGCACCGAAGGACGGATGCGGCAGGTGCGGTTCGGCTTACGCACCGGCGAACAACGGTTCTTTCTCGATGTCGACGCGCACGACAATGGGAAAAACCAAGATCCCGGACCGTGGAGCGGTCTGTCGATGATTGACGGCGCGCCTGCCGGCCGCAACGAAACGGCGGTGAAGGCCACGATGCTCACTCCCGACAAACCGTTGACGATCCGCATCGAGGTGCGCCCCGACGCCATTCTCGTGGCATTCGACGGCAAGAGCGTTGTCGAATACCGCGGCGAGATGACCCGGCTGAGCCTGCCGCGCGTAGGAACGATTACCGATAAGAGCGCACAGCTCGGCGACCTTTGGCTGATGTCGCACGAAAGCACGCTATTCGAGTCACTCACCCTCACGCCGCTCAAGCCGGCCGATGGAAGAGGTACAGCGGCGGATTCGAAAGCACCGCCGCCGGCCGTGGCTCCGTTCGACGCGACGCAGGCGCATGCGCACCAAGTCGCGTGGTCGCAGTACCTCGGCGTGCCGGTCAAGCGTAAGAACTCGATCGGCATGGCGATGATGCTCATCCCTCCCGGCGAGTTCCTGATGGGCAGCACTCCCGAGCAGATCGATTACCAACGTTCGCGGCCGTCGGACGACGACGAAAAGCGACAGGATCCGGCAACGCTCAGCAGTGAAGGACCGCAGCATCGGGTCACGCTCACGAAGCCATTTTTGATCGGGGCCACCGAAGTCACCCTCGGCCAGTTCGGCGTATTTGTCGAAGCGACCAAATATGTCACCGAAAAAGAGCGCGGTACGGCGATCGGACCCGAAAAGGACGATCGCGCATGGAACGTGTACCAAGGCAAACGGCTTGAAAACGCCGACTTGGCGGTCGTCGAGGTCACATGGAACGATGCCGTCGCGTTCTGCGACTGGTTATCGAAGAAAGAAAACGCCACGTATCGCCTGCCGACCGAAGCCGAATGGGAGTTCGCCTGTCGTGCCGGCACCACAACCGCATATTCGTTCGGCAATGGCGAAGGAGTCGTCAATTACGCATGGGTGAACGATCCAGCGAACGGCCCAACCCGGCCAGTTGCCGAGAAGTTGCCGAATCCATTCGATTTGTACGACATGCACGGTCATGTCGCGGAATTCTGCCAGGACCGATACGGGAAGAACTACTACGAGTCGTCGCCATTGACCGATCCGATCGGTCCGGCCGACGGTTCGACGCGGGTTGTTCGCGGCGGATCGTGGTACGCCAAACCCGACTTCGCGCGCTCGGCGGCGCGGCAAAATAAGGCGGCGAATTACCGCCTCGGCTATCTGGGTTTCCGGGTCGTGCGCGAGATTCCTCCGGTCGCGGCCGATCTCAAAGCGCAAGGTTCGGATTTAAAATCCGATCCGAATGCCGCCTCGCCGCTCGATGCCCTCAAGCGCGAAGACATTCCGCCCGAGGAATTGAAAGCCGCCGGCCTCGGCGATCCGGCCCGAGCGCCCGCGGAGTTGGTCGGTGTGCCGGTGTTCTACAAGCCCTCGGCCGAAAGTTGGAGTGGCAGCGCGCGTGGGATGGCGCTGAGCGCCGATGGCATGACGTTGGTGGTCACGAACGATGCGGCGCGTATGCTCAGCGTTTGGGACGCCCGCTCCAAGAAAATGTCGAGTACCTTTCCCGCCAACCGGGTGGCAACGATCTACGGGATGGCTTTTAGTCCCGATGGCAAAACGCTGGCCACCGGCGACTCGATGGGCATCGTGAAACTTTGGAACGTGGCCACGCGCACGCCGACCGCGACGCTCAGCGGCCACACCGACGCGGTGATCTCGGTGGCCTTCAGCCCGGATGGCAAGCGGCTGGCCTCGGGCGCCCGGCAAATCGACGGCAAAGACGGCAGCGTGCGCGTCTGGGATGTCGCCACCGGCACCGAGCGACTGCGGATCGCACCCGAGTTGCACGACGCGCACCTGGCGTTCAGCCCTGATGGCGGCATGCTGGCCGTTGCCGGCTTCGGCGACACCGGATCGGTTCGGCTGCGCGATCCAGCGACCGGCGAGGAACTGGGGCGGCTGGACGGTGCCTCGGTTGGCAATTCGCTGCGAGTGGCCTTTAGCCCTGACGGCCGAGCGGTGGCAGCGATCAAAGGATCGTCGGTTTTGGTTTGGGACGTGCCGTCAAGAAAGCGGACCAGGCAGTTGCAAGTCGGCACAGCTTACAAGTCGGCCGTCCAGGACCTCGCGTTTCACTCGGATTGCCGCGTGATCGCCACGGTTGCCAACGACGGCTGCCTGCGGCTGTGGGACACGAGCACTGGCAACGAGATCAAGAGCTGGCAGCTTGGCCCGCCGGACGGGGTGATTTACCGCGTGCAGTTCGATCCGACGGGGCGCTACCTTTACACCAGCAACGGCAACAGCTCGGTGTACGTGCTGCGGCTCGACGCGAAAGCGGAAAGCGGAAAGCCGAAAGCGGAGACATCGGCCAATGCCCACCGCACTGCGGCCGAGTTCGTGCTCTCGCAGGGGGGCACGGTCGCCGTCCGAGTCGGTGGAACCACGATTGGAAAGATCAACTCGGCCGACAAGCTTCCCGGTGGCGACTTTAATGTCACCGCAATGGACCTGTCGCGGGTCGGCCAAGACGACGCTTCGGCAATCAGTGATGCCGACGTCGAACGCTTGATGGCGCTCAAGACGCTCGAGTACCTGAACATCAACGGCCGGCACGAGCTTACCATTCATGTTGCGAGGATCTTGGCGGAATCACATTTGAAAGTGCTTTTGATCGGTGATGTCGGAGTGAACGACGAGTGGCTCGAAATCCTTTCGGGATTGCGCACGCTCGATCGGCTGGAAATCGTGCCGAGTGCTGGCATCACCGATCGCGGCCTGCTGCACCTCGAACAGCTAACAAAGCTTAAAACGCTCGATCTCGCCGGCACAAAAGTCACTGCCGCCGGCATGGCGAAGCTGCAACAGGCGCTGCCCAACTGCAAGATCGAATGGGACGGAGCGGCGAAAAAATAATTACCGCGCGAACGCTAGGGGAGCGTTTCCAGCAGGCCGACCGCTGCCCAACCGGTGGCCCAGTAGGTGTACACGGCGTCGCCGGGTTTCGAGTCCTTTTTCTTGGCCGTGCTGATTACATCGCGCGTTTGCGGCCAACGGCCGTCGGCCGCTTGCGTGTTCACGAGATATCGCCACGCACGACGGATCGCCGGGTCGGAACCATCACGCCCCAGGTACGCCAGGCCGTAGAGCACCTGGCCGGTCGTGAGCGGGTCGCTTGTTGCGCCATCTTTCAACCAGCTCCAGCCACCGTCGGCGTGTTGCAGTGCCAGTAGCTCGTCGGCGAGCGAGGCGGAGACCTGTTTTTCGCCGCGGCGCTCGGCAACCATCGCGCGCAGCATGACCGTCTCGGTGGTGCTGGCGGGGCTGGGCTTGGCGAGCCAATCGCGGGCTTTGCTCATCGCGGGCTCGGCGCTGGCCGGGCCCTCGGGCAGGTCGGTCAAGGCAACGAGCGCCCACCGCGTGGCCACTTCGATCGACTCGTCTTTGGGCCGTCGCTGCGCGGCGAACTGCGAGGCGATCGGCCACGAGCCATCCTGGTTCTGCCGCTTGACGAGCGCTTCGACCACCATGCTGCGCGTGGGCGCTGCCGCGTCGGACATGCCGAGCGCGCCGCACAGCAGCAGAGCCGTGTACTGGTTGTTCTCGCCGCCGCCGGCGCCCCCTTGCTTGGGCTTGGCCGCGCACTTGAGCAGCGCCTCGCCGTGCGCCGCGACGAACTCGGCAGGCAATTTGTCGGCCAAAGCGTCGCGAAAATCTTGCTCGAACACGAACCGCCGGTCCTTGAGCGGTTCGAGCACCTTCAGTTCTTCATCCGACCAGCCGTCGGCCGCCAGTGCTTCGAGCGCTTCGGTGGCGAGGTTGTAGTACACGGCGCGCTTCAAGGCATTGTTCACCGCCCATTCGTTCCAGCGGTCGACCTTGGCGTCGTCGATCGGCAGGTCGTGTCGGCGCGCGGTGTTCGCGCTCCAGGCCATCATCGGAATCTGATGGCAGGTCATGCAGGCGTTCTCGCGCATCCACGCCAGCCCCTCGCGCTCGAGGAACGGCAGGCTGCGCGCCACGGCGGCACGCACGTCGTCGGGCGACGGCGGATCGGCAGCCGAGATCGAATGCACCGCGGTGACGACGAGCAACAGCGACGCGACGAGGTGCCTCATACCCGCTGCTCCACAAAGTGCCCACAACCGATAGAACGCGGGAGCGTTACACGAGCCGCTCGAAACGTCATTATTGCACTAACCCCGACGCGCCGCGACACCGCTGGGCAGTCGGCGACCGTCGCGAGCTACGAGGTCCATGGCGATCGCTTCGACGGCGCGCTTCGGCCAGCGGCTGACGAGCATTTCG
>DASZPI010000122.1:0-9121 GCA_035550355.1 Pirellulales bacterium | reverse complement strand
TCGCGGGAGTAATTGTTCTTTGCGTCGCGAAGGAACCCGTAACCATTCGGGTGCAATTCGAGCACGCCCATGGCGGGCTCTAGCGGCAGCGGCTCGCCGTTTTCTTGCAGCTCCTGCTCGGGGCCGCCTCCGGGCGGGCGATCACCGCCTCCCTGATAATGACGCGGACGATGACGGCGTCCGCCGAAATGCTGCCCGTTGCCCTGAAAGTATCCACCTTGGCCGCCACGACCGCGACCACGGCCCCTCTTCTTCTTCGCCATACCCTTAAATACCTACAACGAGACCTGAGCCGCGGCGGCCCGGAACGCTCGGGCGCGAGAATGCGACTTGGGTGTAATAGAAACAGAAACGATCGCTGGGCTCGGTAACGTTCATGCCAACGCACGTCGGTGAAACGATGCTCACGAAAGCCGATCCCCGCGCCGGATTTGCGGCGCTTGAGCACGAGAATTGGCGAGCCAGCTAAATGGACCGATACGCATAGCGATGGCCGAAGGCGACTTGCCTTTCGGACGAAATTCCATCTCGCAAATCGAGTTATCCGTGCGGCGACCAACCATGTCGCCGCCGTATGCCGGTCTGAGCAGTGGGTCGGTTCTATGCCAACGAGACGTCGGTGGGTTCACCTAACCGACGCCATCGATCCGAGCCATTCCATCGGACAATGCCCCTGCTTGGTCGCCCAAGCTAGCGCAGCCAAAGAGCCGCACCACGCGGAACTTGCCGAAAACCCGACAACCGCAAGTGGCACTGCGCGAAGCTAGCACGGGGCAAGCGAGCACAGGCACGGCTAACAGTGTCGGAGCGAAAAACCAATCAAGCGTGGCTCGCTGGAAAGTTGTGCAGGTTGAACGCAACCCGCCAAGACCATTCAGCACACGAGCCAAGATTCCCCAAGAGCTGCACGCAGAAACAACTGCGACTCAACCCTGGGAAGGCTCGAAATCAATCTCGAGCCGTGGCGCCTTCGTCCAGGCAGCACTTTTAACTGCGCTAATCTTAACTACGCCTAAGGCCATGTCAAGCGACGCTTTTGGAGAAAACAGCCGACATCGCTCGGTTCCGGGCCTCGAACCTGGCGAAGCCTTCTAGGCGGTTAAATCGGAATGATCGTCAAATTTTACGCAATGTCCGGCTCCTGGTTTACCGATAACTACGCTGCTAGTCACTATTCTTACGAAGGTCCGGTGCCATGGTTGCTCGATCGAGGTGCTGGCTTGCCGGCATCGTCGCTTTGCTGGTGGCAAATACTTGCCTGGCCGACTCCGGCGGCTTGGTGTGGCAATCTGATTTTGCTGCGGCTCAACGTTCCGCGTCGCAGCAGAATCGCCTGCTGTTGGTGCACTTCGGCGCTCCGTGGTGCCAGCCCTGTCTGCGGCTCGAGAAGCACGTGTTTCACCAGCCGGGATTCGGTCGCGAGCTCGCCGGCCGATTTGTCGCCGTGAAGCTGAACTACGACGACAACCGCGATCTCGCGCTGCGCTTTGGCGTTCAGGCAATTCCCGCCGATGTAATCCTCACGCCGCAGGGACAAATGATCCAGCGGGTGCAGAGTCCGCCATCGGCCGAAGGCTATGTCGCGACAATGCTCCGCGCGGCCGACTATGCATCGATGTCGCTGGCGGCCGCCCACGATCCGTCCGCGCCGTCGACCGCCGCGCCGTCGACCGCCACGCCGCCGTCCAAGGCGGCGCCAACCACAAATCCGCTGGATGCGAGTGCCGCCGCAGACATTGCACCGGCCAAGTCGGTCATCGCGAGCGCTGCGGCACAATCGACGTCAGAATCGCGTGCCGCCGCCCCGTCGACCAATCCGTCGGATACGGCCGAGCCAACGACTCCGAAGCCCAACCTGCCCCTGGCGCAGCAACTGCCTCCGAATAGCCCACCGCTTGGCCTGGAAGGTTTTTGCCCGGTCACCCTAACCGAACAGCGGCGCTGGACCGTTGGCGATGTTCGCTGGGGAGCGATTCATCACGGGCGCACGTACCTGTTCGCCAGCGAACAAGACCAGCAACGCTTTCTGAGCAATCCCGATCGATATAGCCCCGTGATGGCGGGCAACGATCCGGTGCTGGCAATGGACGACGGCCAAACGGTCTCGGGTGATCGTCGTCATGGCGTGTTCTTTGCAAACCGCGTGTACCTGTTTCGCGACGAAGACTCGCTGAAGCGGTTCTCGCAAAACCCCAATCGTTATGCGGCCGAAGTGATGCAGGCGATGCGCTAACGATACGAACCGGCGGAGGTGGCCGATTTACCAGTGGTCAGTGGCCAGCAGTTTTCGAGTTAGTTTCGCGGGAGCGATTGGTGTTGCGCGTGCGGCGCAGCGTGGCAACATGCTGGCTACTGGCTACTGGTAAATCGGCCCCGCGGGATCGCATGACGAGCGTCGCGAATCTTTCCGCGGCGCCGCTCGGCTTGTTTAGCGTCGCGGGGCCTGTCTATAATGCGGCCCTTTGCAAGTCCATAGCATCCATCGATAGGCCACGGAGCATCGCGTGGGAGTCAAGAAAACGGGCAAGGGTCGCCGCAAGGTCGGTCGTAAGAAGCGCCGCATGCGCGCTCGCATTCGTCACCGCAAGGGGTAAGAGACGCTAAGAAGCGCTCGCTCATCGTTTAGCCGCGACGCGCAGCGTGCGTTCGCTGCGCGTCGCGGCTAAACGAGCCCATCGCCTGGTCATGAAGCCGCTCGCGATCAAATACGCCCGCCGTGCGTTCGAGGCGGTGCGCGATGAGCACGGCGTTCCGCACATCACGGCCGACTCGTGGATCGCCGCGCTCTACGCGCTGGGCTACATGCATGCGTTCGACCGTCCGACGCAACTGCTGTTTGCGCGGGTGGTGGCCGGCGGTCAATCGGCCGAGCTGATCGCTGATCGTCCCGAGCTGGTCGAGACTGACCTGTTCTTTCGCCGCATTGGCCTGTATCGAAACCTCGATCGCGAGGTGCACGCGCTCGACGACGAAACCTTTCGCCAGGTGACCGCCTATTGCGAAGGCGTGAACGACGGGCTGCGCCAAGCCGGCCGAAGCTTGCCGATGTGGGCGACCGGCTTTCAACCGCAGCCATGGAACCAGCATGCGGTGCTGCTGCTGGGCAACCTGCTGAACTACAACGGGCTGGTGGTCAGTCAGCAAGAAAATGAACGCCTGCTTTTAGAGCTGGTCCAGTCGGGCGTTCGCCGCGATCTGCTGGCCGAGTTGTTCGAGCCGATCTTCGACAACGCCGATTTCGATCTCCTTGAGCGGATCAAGATCTCCAACCGACTCAGCGATGAAGCGCTCGAACTGATCAGCGATCTGCCGCGCCTGGTGGGCAGCAACGCCTGGGCCGTCAGCCCCAAGCGCAGCGCGACAGGCCATGCGCTTTTGGCCAGCGACCCGCATCTCGAAGTCAACCGCCTGCCCGCGATCTGGTACGAAGCCGTGCTGCATTTCGGCGACGATTATGTGCTCGGCGCAACGTTGCCGGGCTGCCCGATCTTTGCCGTCGGCCGGACCAGCCGCCTTGCCTGGGGTGTCACCTATCTGAAGGCCGACACCTGCGACTTCTTTATCGAGGATTGCCGGCGTGCCGATCGCGAGGCCGACGAGTCGCCGAGCGGACCGCGGCGGTGGCAATACCGCCGCGAGAGCCAATGGGTCGATTTCGCCGTGCGCACCGAAGAGGTCAAGCGCAAGAACGGCCCGTCGCAAATCGTCCACGTGTACGAGAATCCGCAAGGTACGGTGGAAATCGATCTGGGCGACCACGAAGACGGCCTGTATCTCAACACTGCGTGGACCGGCTACAGCGAAGGTGTCGGCCGGTCGGTGGCCACTTGGCTGGAATTGGTCGGCTGCCAGAACACGCGCTGCGCAATGGACGTGGTGGCGCGTTGTCCGCAGCCAACGTTGATGTGGGTTTTCGCCGACACGGAAGGTCACATCGGTCGCCAGGCCAATGGTTGGATGCCGCGCCGTCCCGAGCATGTCAGCGGCGCGCTGCCGATACCGGCCTGGGACCCGGCCAATCACTGGCAGGGCTGGTTGCGCGTCGACGAGTTGCCAAACGAATACGATCCGCCGGCAGGGTTTGTCTCGAGCGCCAACGAAAATCCCGACCCGACGGGCCAGGGGCGGATCGTCACGCAGCGGTTATCCAACTACCGCAAGCGGCGAATCGAGGCACGTTTGGCCGAGCTGCCGCACGCAACGGTCGTCGATATGCAGGCGCTGCAATACGACGTGGTGAGCACGCAAGCCCAGGACCTCCTCCAGGTGTTCTTGCCGTGCCTGGAAGAAAGCGAGCTTAAGCGGCGGCTGTCGGCCTGGGATTGCAGTTACGCTCCTTCGAGTCTCGAAGCGACTTTGTTCACGCATTTATATCGTGCGGTGCTGGTCGAGATTTTCGGGCAAGACACGACACATGGTGGCGGCCTGGGGTGGCGGCGCATGGTGTACCTGGTCAGCCGCATGGGTTTTTCGATGATGGTCGTGGCGAGCATCGACCGCTTGCTGAAAAAGGAGTCGTCGCGCTGGTGGCTGGGGCGCGACAAGCACGATCTCATCCGCCGCGCCGCCGAGCGGATTGCTGACATTCCCGATCAAAGCTGGGGCGTGTTCAACGCGTTCAAGTTCACCAACCGGTTCATCGAAAGCCAATTTGTCGGCCGAGCGTTAGGATTCCACACCAGCGAGTTGCCGATGCGCGGCTGCCATGCCACGCCGTTCCAGGGGCACTTGCTGCGCTCGGCGAAGCGCGAAACCACGTTTGCGCCGTCGTATCACTTTGTGACCGATCTGGGCACACACGAAGCGCGCACGAATCTGCCGGGCGGACCCAGCGAAAGCTGGCTGTCACGTTGGTACAAGATCGACATTCCGCTCTGGCTCGAAGGGCGCTACAAGCTGCTCCGCGTCGCTCGCCCGTTACCTGCTAAAGACGGTTAACGGCTGCCGTTGCTCAGCGCGTCGCGCTGGAGATGGAAATCGATCACCAGCGGCAAGTGGTCGGAGGCGACACGCGCAGGCGCCGAGCGCACGATTCGCGCTTGCACGATTTGCACATCGCGGGCAAATGCCTTGTCGAGTGAACCCATCGGCAGGTAGGCTGGAAAGCTGCGGAAGCGGCTGGGCGGGCTGGTGACCTGCTCGAATCCATGCCGCGCCAATGCGGCGCGACCAAGCTGGTTGCGCCAATCGTTCATATCGCCGATCAGCAAGGTCGGATGCTCGGCGCTTTCCGTGAACAGGTGATGCCCGAGCAAATGTTCGAGCTGCCATTGCCGCTCGCTCTCGGCCAGGCCCAGGTGGCAGTTCACCAGCCGCAACGGGCCTTCGGGCGTCTCGACCAGCAGGATCTGGGCGCCGCGGGTTTTTCGTCGGTGCAGTCGCAACGAGATGTGATGCTGCCGCAGAAACGTCCAGCGCGAAAGCACCAGGTTGCCGTACCCGCCGCGATCGACATGAAAATTGAGCTGGTAGGCGTGCGCGACCGCCCGAAAATGCTCGGCCAATAACTTCGGCTGATCGTGGTTCGATGACCGCCGGCAGTGGCGATCGACCTCTTGCAGACAGATCAGGTCGGGGTTCTCGTGCTCGATCACGCCGACCACGCGCTCGAGCCGGTAAAGTCGGTCGCGACCGCCGATGCCTTTGTGAATGTTGTAGCTGAGAATACGCATGAGATAGGCGCTAGTGGCTAGTTACTAGTAACCAGCTACTAGCAACCAGCTACCATTCTTTACAAATACGGTGCCATCAACCGCACCACGCCGTCGCGCAGGCGGACGGGCAGCGATCGGCTGTCGACTTCGGCCAGGGTGACCTGCCGAGCGCGACGGAGCTTCGTGGCGATCAATTGTTCCATCTGCGCGTGCAGGTCGGCATCGTAACACTCGACGTCGAATTCAAAATTCAGCCGCAGGCTACGGGCGTCCCAGTTGCCCGAGCCCAGCAAGGTCCACAGACCATCGACCACCATCAGCTTTGTATGATCGAACGGCGGAGCGGTGTACCAGACCCGGCAGCCGTACTCGAGCACCTGCCACAATTGCGCGGTCGAAGCCCACTGTACCATCGTGAGGTTGTTGACTTGCGGCAGTAGGATATCGACTTCGACGCCCCGCAGCCGAGCGACATTCAACGCAGTGATCAGCGATGCGTCGGGAAGGAAGTAGGGCGTGACGATCTTCACCGATCGCCGCGCGCATGCGAGGGCCCCCAGAATCGAAAGCCGCAGCTTGTCGCGATCCTCGTCCGGACCATCGGCAATGCCGCGCGCCAGGACCGAACCGCACGGCTCGATCTCCCGCCGCCACAAGTCTCCCTGTAAGTTTTCACCGGTCGTAAACTCCCAATCCTCGGCAAATGCAGCCGCGAGCTGCGCCACAACCGGGCCTTCGACCTTGAAGTGCAAGTCGTTCATCGCGTGGCAAGTGTCGCTCGGCGCGCCCTCAGCCTCCTCGGCGCCGCATTCGCGAATGTTCATCCCACCGGTGAAGCCAATCCGGCCGTCCACGACGAGAATCTTGCGATGGTTTCGCAGGTTGAAATACGGGACGAACACGGGCAAAAACGCGGGCAAGAACCGCGCGGCAGGAACGCCGTTGCGATGCAGTCGCCAGAGGATCGGCGGCAGCTTGTAACGAGAGCCGATGTCGTCGACCAGCACGCGCACCTGCACGCCGCGCTCGACGGCCTGCTCCAAGGCCGTGGCAAATCGATCGCCCAGCGCGTCGCTATTGAAAATGTACGTTGCCAAGGCGATCGATCGTTCGGCGTGCTCGATCGCATCGAGCATTGCCGGATAGGCGCGCGTGCCATGCTCCAGCGGCGTGATCCGATTGCCTGCCAGCAGCGGCAGCTTCGTCACTTCGCCGACCATGTGGGCGAGATTTTCGAGATGTCGCCCCTCGGGCCCGAGGAGCTGTTGGAGTTGATCGGACGAGCGAACTTCCGCGGCAGTGCGTGGCCGCCGAGCCGTTTGATCGCGAAGGAGCCGCGCCTTGCGCCGGATGCGGTTGATGCCGAACATCGTGTACAGCAGCGCCCCCACAAGCGGCGCCAACCAGATCAGGCCCACCCAGCCAATGGCCGAGCGGCTATCGCGCTTGTGCAAAATCGCGTGGCTGGCCGCGAGCGCCTGCACGCAGAGGGTCAACGCCGCGGCAATGTGCGGCCAATAGTTGGCGAGAAACGTTTGCATGGTCTAAAAGCATAGCATTCTGTCTCAGGCGAGCGCATCAACCCGCTGGCCGACGCTCAAGCATTTTCGCCACGCCCGGAATCACCCTCGCCGCATTTTCCTGGTACACCTTGCGCAACACGTCGTCCGGCAGCTCAATGCCGTAAATGTGCCAGAATCCTTGTGGCGGAAACGGGTTTTCGGCGTATGGGAAGTACTCGTCTGCCGTTTCCAGAAATCGCCAGTACGGCAGCAGCCGGCCGCGCTCTCGCGGGCCATCGGTGCCGAACATGATGCGGTCCTGATGCTTCAGAAAGAATTTGCGGGCCGTGATCGGTTGCCGCCCCAGCTCGTTGGTGCGCGATGCAATCTCGACGTTCAGGTTCGGATACGTGTCGAGCCATTGGCCCACGGTCGCCAGGTCTTCGGGATTGTCGGCCACATGGGCGCCGATGAACATCGTGGCCGGATGTGCGGCCACCACGCGATTGAACGCAGCGAACAACTCCTCGCGTTTCGGATTGTCGCCGCCGTAAAAGCTCCAATCGGGATGGCGGTGCAATTCTTCCCAGCGCTCGTTCGTCTCGTCGACCGGTTCGAAGAACGCCGCCGGATCGCCGACGTGGATCAGGATTGGCAGCCCCAAATTGCCGCACGCCGTCCAGATCGGCTCCCAGCGCGGATCGTCGATCTTCACGAGCGACCCGTCGGGGTTGCGATACCGCAGACCAAAGTCCTTGAAGACCTTCAGGCCGCTCACCCCGGCGCGCTTCGCTTCGCTGAGCGCCTGTGCCATTCGGCGGCCGAAATCCTCGCGGTGCATCGCCCACGTGGCCGGCTCGTCGGCGCGGCCGTCGCCTTGCCAGTCGATGTTGGCAAAGATCACGAACCGATCGCGATACTTGGTCCACAGGTATTTCTGATGCTCGGCCAGCGCCTCGCCCAGCCCGCCGTCGAGGCTCACGCAGCCGGCGATGTTCTGCTCGTCCATCAGCTTCACGAAGTTATCGAGCGCCTCAGGCGAATGATGGAAGCGAATCCTGGGGTGGACATGCACGTCGACCACCGGGAACTTGGCCCGCGGCAACAAGTGCTGCTCGACGCGCAGCATGGTCTTAGGCCGAAACTGGTCGAGCGCCAGATCGCGTCCCTGGCGGCCGTCGAGCGGCTCGGCAGCCAGCGCGCCTGCGGTGCAGAGCAAGAAGATCGCTGATGTTTTCATCGTGGTGTTCATCGCCGGCTGTTGTCGTGGTGCGACCGACGATTATAACGGCCGTATGGACGAGCTGACCTGCATAACCGCTGGCAAGGCGATCCGAACGGGCGAGCTGTCGCCGCTCGATTTGGTGGATCGCTGCTTGGAGCGGATCGAACGTTTCGAGCCGCGCGTGCATGCGTGGGTGATGGTCGATGCCGAGGGAGCACGCCGCGAAGCGCGCCGGCTGGCCGACGAACTCGCCGCGGGCAACGAACGCGGGCCGCTGCACGGCATTCCGATTGGCATCAAGGATATTATCGATGTCGCCGGCTGGCCCACGCGCGCCGGGTCGCCGATCCGCGCAGGGCATGTCGCGGCACGCGATGCCGAGCTGGTAGCGAACCTGCGCCGCGCGGGGGCAATTATCCTCGGCAAGACCGTGACCACCGAGTTCGCGGGCTTTGATCCGCCGCCGACGCACAATCCCTGGAACCTTAAGCGCACCCCAGGTGGTTCGAGCAGCGGATCGGCCGCGGCGGTGGCCACCGGCATGTGCCTGGCGGCCGTCGGGACGCAAACCGGCGGCTCGATCACACGACCGGCCAGCTTTTGCGGCATCGCGGGCTGCAAGCCGGCGCATGGCATGGTGAGCGTCGATGGCGTGGTGCCGTTTGCGCCGACGCTCGATCATCCGGGGCCGATGGCGCGCGCCGTAGACGACCTGCGCGTGATGTTGGAGGCGATGAGCG